>JAOZPM010000106.1:0-9928 GCA_029932765.1 Bacteroidales bacterium
GTACCCAGGGCCGGGCTCGAACCGGCACTCCGTAAGGAATTGGTGTTTGAGACCAACGCGTCTACCAATTCCGCCACCTGGGCATTTGTTATGATGGCACAAACACTTCAAATATCACTATTTAAACGCGTCTACCATCCCGATAGTTATCGGGACCGCCACCTGGGCATTTATGTTGTGATGACTCAAACACTTCAAATATCACTATTTAAACGCGTCTACCTTCCGATTTATATCGGAACCGATACTTATCAGAGTTGCCACCTAGGCATTTATTTTAACAGTCGTAAAACCATTATTGGTAGTAAGCCAAATTAATCTCTTAATTTGAGAGCGCAAAGATAATATTATTCTTCTTTCAATTGTAATTAGATGCTAATTTTATTTTATAACTATTTTTAGGAAAAATCGTCAAAAATAGTTTCATTGTCAATAGCTTTTTCATATCTTTGTCGATTGAATTATGGAAATATCCGAAAGTTATTAATTCTATTGACGTTCAATATATAGTATATATAATTAGCAGAAAATAAAGTATTTTGCATATGGAACTCTTCCTTGAGTTTTTGTGGAAATAATAGCTTAAAAGAAAGAAATCCTAAAAGATTATTGGTAATATAGTAAGGTTAAAATATTTATGGCATTATTAGACGGACTTAATGAAGTACAACGTGTGGCAGCTGCTCATACCGAAGGCCCAAGCATGATTATTGCTGGTGCTGGTTCGGGCAAAACACGTGTGCTTACTTATAAGATTGCGCACCTTATCGAAAAAGGTGTTGATCCGTTTAATATTATGGCATTAACGTTTACCAATAAGGCTGCCCGAGAGATGAAGCTGCGTATTGAAGAAATCGTAGGCGCCGAAGCGCGAAGTGTTTGGATGGGTACTTTTCACTCAGTATTTTCTAAAATACTAAGAATAGAAGCTCAGAAAATTGGCTATCAGTCTAATTACACTATTTACGACTCTGACGATAGTAAGAGTATTGTAAGAAAGATAATTAAGGAATTGCAACTTGATGATAAAACCTATAAACCTAATTTGGTATTGAGTAGGATTTCATCTGCAAAGAATAACTTGATTTCGCCATTAGATTATAATAATAATCCTTCTCTATTATCAACAGATAAAGAAAGTGGAAAAGGACGTATTGGCGAAATATATACAATATACCAAGAAAGATTGAAACGTGCATCGGCAATGGACTTTGATGATTTGTTGTTTAATACAAACGTGCTTCTTCGCGACCATCCTGATGTTCTTATTAAATATCAACGTAGATTTAAATATTTCCTAGTGGATGAGTACCAAGACACTAATCACTCTCAATATTTGATAGTTAAAAGATTGGCTGCACAGTCCGAAAACCTTACTGTAGTGGGTGATGATGCTCAGAGTATTTACGCTTTTAGAGGTGCAGATATTCAGAATATACTTAATATGAATAAGGATTATAACTCACTTAGAACATTTAAGTTAGAACAAAACTATCGCTCTACACAGAATATTGTAAATATTGCAAATTCGATTATTATTAATAATCAAAAGCAGATAAAAAAAACCATTTGGACCTCCAATGATATTGGTGAAAAAATACAGTTAAATTCCACATTAAGTGATATGGCGGAAGGAAGTCTTGTGGCAAGAAACATATTTAGCATTAAGAATACGAATCATGCTAAAAATACAGATTTTGCAATTCTTTATCGTACAAACTCGCAGAGCAGAGCGATGGAAGATGCACTTCGTAAAATGAATATTGCATACAGAATATATGGTGGATTATCATTTTATAGCCGCAAAGAGATTAAAGATTTACTATCTTATTATCGCTTAGTGATTAATCATAATGATGAAGAGGCACTAATGCGTGTTATTAATTATCCGAAACGTGGTATTGGAAATACTAGTATTGATAAATTAAGACTTGAGGCTAATAGACTTAATATGTCGCTTTGGGATTTAATGACAAACATTTTGCAAAGCAATATATTAGCGAAAGGAACAGCCAATAAAATTAATGATTTTGTTAATATGATTAGGAGCTTTGCCCTTGATCTAAATAAGAAGAATGCTTATGATTTAGCAAATGATATCGCGAAAAAGTCGGGTGTTATAGCGACATTATATGCTGCTCGTGAGGAGCAAGAGGATATAATGCGTTTTGAAAATGTTGAAGAACTATTGGCTAGTATTAAAGAATTTACCGAAGAGGAAAATGATGAGGTTGATGCATTAGAAATGCGAACATTAGAAGTTTTTATGCAAGATATTGCCCTACATACCGATGCGGATAAAAACAATGTGGATGATGAGGATACGGTTACATTAATGACTATTCATGCTTCAAAAGGCTTGGAATTCCCTTACGTGTTTATTGTTGGTCTTGAGGAAAACTTATTTCCATCAATGATGTCACTTTCCTCAAGAGCGGATATTGAGGAAGAACGACGACTTTTTTATGTTGCTCTTACAAGAGGCGAGAAACAAGTATTCCTAAGCTATGCCGGAAGTAGGTATAAATGGGGTAATCTACAATATTCTGAGCCAAGCAGATTTATCAGCGAGCTAGATAGTAATTATGTAGAAGATAATACAATGGACGGACTAATGTCTTTTGGAAAAACACTGGAAAATAGCACATATAAGATATCACAAAAAAAAGATTTGAAAAGTTTCGTGTCAAAAACGAAACCTAAATCCAAATTAGAGAGTAGAAGTGATGTTAGTATACAAACAAATAACAAAAAACTTAAACGCGTGGAAAAGCCAAAAGTAAGATCAGGAGTGTCAAATGACCAAGCTAATAGTATTAAAGTCGGAACGGAAGTATTTCATGACAGATTTGGTCGTGGTAAAGTTGAAACTATTGAAGGACCTATGGGGGACAGAAAAGCAACAGTTATATTTGCTAACTCAGGTACAAAAATTCTTTTGCTGAAATTTGCAAAACTTAGAATACTTAAGCAATAGTATTATCTTGGGAATATATTGTGATTATTAAGCTGATTCATATATAATAATGTGAAATTCAGTTAATTAGATTTTTTTGCCAATGGCAATAATATCACATTTATATTCTAATAATACAATAATAATTAATATAGTAAAACAATAAAGATGGATATAGAAAGAGATTATAATACTAGTAGGCCTATTCTGCGAATTCGTGAATATGGACGTAATGTTAAAAATTTGGTGGATTATGCACTAACCATTGAAGATAAAGATAAGCGTACCAAACTTGCGTATATTATTATTTCGGTAATGCAACAGGTAAATCCTACTGATAATGCAAATGATGAGTATTTTAAGAAACTATGGAATCATCTGTATATTATTTCTAATTATGAATTAGAAATTGAATATCCTTATACTGTTAGTAAGCACGAAGAAACAAAGGATTATATTGAACCTTTAGGGTATAATAATAATATAATTAGATATCGTTTTTATGGTAATAATACAGAGTTATTATTAAACAATATTGCCAAAGAAGAGCCTGGTGAAGCTAGAGATGGTTTAGTTACTATACTAGCCAATCAGATGAAAGAGATGTATATTACTTGGAATAAGAATATTGTTAACGATGAACTTATTGATACACATATTCGTAAAATTACTGATGATAAACTTTGTTTGCCAGAAGGTGTAGAGCTTATTTCTGCTAATGTTGTTCTTAAGAAAATAAACTCAAATCTAGCGTCTATGAAATCAAGTTCTAAAGGCAGAGGAAAATCTACTTCTAGGAGCTCAGGGTCAAAATCATACAGCAAAAAGCCTTATCAAAAAGGAAAGAGTGGAGGTGGCAAGCGCCCTTCTAGACCTCGCTAAGAAATAAATTCAAAGAATCAAAAAGGATTATTATACTATAGATATAATGGTCCTTTTTTTGTGGAAAAGATAAATACATCTTTTTATTGAATAAATATGTGATTATGTGCTAAAATAATATACATTTGCACAATTAAATTTTTTATAAGAAATGGCAAAACAAAACATTAACCAAACAGAAGAGAATCTAGCACAAATAGAGGAAGCTGCAGGACGTACAGAGAAATTCGTAGAGAATAATAAGAAGAATATGAGCTATGGTGTATTAGCACTTTTTGCAATAGTACTTCTATTTATGGGATATCAAAAATATGTATCAAAACCAGCTGAAGAAGCTGCGTACAATACTATTTGGGAAGCAGAGCAATTATTTGGTAACGACCAATTTGAGATTGCACTTAATGGCAATAATGATGTTGTAGGTTTTTTAGAAGTTATTAATGAATATGGTTCTACATCTAGTGGAAACCTAGCGCAGTATTATGCTGGAATTTGTTATATGAACATTGCTAAGAATGATACTACATCTAATGCAAATAATAGTTTTGAGGAAGCAATTGATCATTTAGAATCATTTGATAGTGACGATATAAATGTAAAAGCTATGTCGATTGGAGCTATTGGCGACTGTATGATGGAGCTTGGCGATAAAGAAGGTGCTGCTAAGAAATATATTGCTGCCGCAGATTATAAAGAAAATGTATTGCTTACACCAATGTTCCTAAAGAAAGCTGGTATGACATACTCTCTTTTAGGAAATCATGAAAAAGCATTAGAGCTTTTCACAATAGTGAAAACTGATTACTTTAAGAATTTAGAGAATGATGACATTAGAGCATCTGACGAGATTAAGAAACTAATTGCTAGAGAGAAACAATACTTAGGCAAATAGTATTATTATAAGATATATATTAAAGGTCGAACTTACGTTCGACCTTTTTTTATTAATGCAATTAGATATTTTGTATTTTTGAAAAATAATTATTAAAACATAAAACAATGGCTTCAAGTTTAAAAAACCTATCAGAATATAAAGATAGCGCTCTTAATGTAAAAGGTGCTAAAATAGGAATACTAATTTCTGAATGGAATGATGAAATTACTAATGCAATGGCTCAAGGGGCAATTGATATTATGATTGAAAAGGGAATTAAAGAAGATGATCTATATGTAAAATATGTGCCAGGTACTTTTGAGCTTGCCTATGCTGCTCAGCAAATGTCGCAATACAAGCCTGTAAATGCAGTTATCTGTGTTGGTTGTGTTATTCAAGGCGAAACTCGTCATTTCGATTTTATTTCGCAAGCTAGTGCAAATGCTATTGCAGATGTTGCTCTTAATAATGATATTCCTGTAATATTTGGTGTGCTAACAACCGATACGCTAGAGCAAGCACAAGATAGAGCTGGTGGCAAGCATGGCAATAAAGGAATTGAAGCAGGTATTACTGCGCTAAAGATGATTAGTATGGAGCGCGATATGCAAGATGAATTTGACGACGAAGATTGGTCAGATTTTTATATTGAAGAATAGTGTTTTATTAAATTATAAAAAAGCCCATTAAATTATAATTATTATTTAATGGGCTTTTTTTCTTTTTAAACAAAATATGTTATTTATGTAGTCCACACTCTTTGGTGTCGGGATTCTCCCACCACCATCTTCCTGCACGAACATCTTCGCCAGGCATAATTGCACGAGTGCAAGGTTGACATCCAATACTAGGATAATCATTGTCGTGTAATGGATTATATGGGATGCCATTTTCTTTAATATAATTCCATATATCGTCTTCGCTCCACTCCAATAAGGGATTTACTTTAAGCATATTGCTATTCTTATCCCACTCCACAATCTGCATATCTACTCGAGTAACAGATTGGCTTCTGCGTAAGCCTGTAAACCATGCTTCTCGCCCTTCTAATGCTCTTTTTAGTGGTCTTAGCTTTCTTGTTTGACAACAAGTGTTGCGAAGTTCTATTGATTTAAAAAATAGGTTCATCCCATGTTTTACAACCATTTCTTCAACTTCGGTATTTACCGGAAAATATGGCTTAATCGTAATGCCATATTTATGAACTGTACTATCAATCAAATCATAGGTTTGTGGAAATAGCCTGCCTGTATCAAGCGTAAAAACTGGCACCTTAGATTTTATGGAAGCAAGCATTTGTATCAATACTTGATCTTCTGCTCCTAAGCTTGTTCCAAAAGTTATTTTATCACCTAAGTTATTACTAAAGAACTCTATAATTTCTATTGCAGTTTTACCTTCTAGTAGTTTGTTTAACTCTGTTATATTTTCCTTTGCAAACTTCATATATTATAAACTCTCAACAACTTTAATACTTTCTAATAAATAAGGGTCTGACATTAGAGATTTATGCCATTTTTTAGCAGATTCTACTTTTGTAGTATCTTTTTCAATAAATAACCAATCGGCTTCCAAAGGTGTTACTAATACCAATGTTGTGTCCTTATAAAGATTTTTAAACTTATTGCTCTCTTCTTTACGCTTTGCTTGATTTGCCTTAGAAGTTTCAATATTTAAACTAACTATAGTTTCATTTCTATGCTTCTTAATCGACATAGCTTGTTGTTCTATTAAATCAAAAGTTTCATTCTTTTTCAATCTCTTACCACTTGCTTTTATTATAGATTTTCTATTAGCCATATCCCTAGATTTGGTATATGAAGCTTTCGGGATTTCATCATATGGTAATCTATAATCCATCTCTGCTTCGCCATATTCAATATACATATAGTTATCTGGTAGTACCACATCTGGCTCAACGCCTTTAAGTTGTGTAGAACCTCCAGAGATTCTGTAAAACTTCTGGAATGTAAGTTTTAAAGCTCCAAATGGCTTATAAGCATCAGCCTTGCCACTCACAATATCGTCAAGGTTGATAAATCGTTGCACGGTACCTTTTCCAAAGGTTTGCTTTCCTCCTATAATTACAGCTCTGTCGTAATCCTGCAATGCTGCAGCAAAAATTTCTGAGGCAGAAGCGCTATTAGAATTAACCATTACTGCAACTGGGCCGTCATACTGAACTCTTGGGTCGGTATCGCTTAGTTGTTTTGCGGCACCAGTTTTTTGTTTTACTTGTACAATTGGCCCTTGTGGAATAAAGTAACCGGCCATTTTTACAACATCACTTAAAGATCCTCCACCATCATTTCTTAAATCTATAATTAAAGCATCTATATTCTCAGCTTTTAGTTTATTAATTTCCTTAAGAACATCATCAGCACTTCTTCGGCCACCATCCTTCTCATTAAAATTAACATAAAAAGAAGGTAGATAAATATAACCAATCCTCTTATTTGATTCAGGATCCTTTACAACTACTGATTTAGCATAAGTTTCTTCAATAATTACGATATCTCTTACAATAGCAATTACTACTATTGAGCCATCAACTTTTTTCACAGTAAGTTTCACAGTAGTTCCCTTTGGCCCTCTGATAAAGCGTACCGCCTTATCCAGTCTCATGCCAACCAAATCGAGAGGTAAGCTATCGCCTTGCGCCACTTTTAGAATTAGGTCGTTAACTTTTAGCTCACCCTGTTTGTATGATGGGCTGCCAGGTACAATATTCACTACCTTTATAAAGCCATCTTTCTCTTGTAGAGTAGCTCCAATTCCTTCTAACTGACCACTCATAGAAATATCAAAATCTTCCTTGTTTTTTGGAGGAAAATAATTAGTGTGTGGGTCAAAGGCCAGCGAAATAGAATTCATATATAAATTGTATCTATCAGTACGGTCTTGCTGATTTAATCTTCGGAAATAATCCTTATTGCGTTTTTCAACCTTGGCTCTCGATGCTTTTTCTAATTCGGCATAGGTCTTAATAACTACAGAGGTGTCATTGTTCTCCTTAGCTTTATCTTGTATTTCAAGTTTGGTTTTGAGCTCTATCATTACTTGATATTTTAAAGCTTTACGCCAGTCATTCTTTAAATCTTCAGTATTTTCAGCATAGCTATTCTTTTCGTCATCCAACTCAAGAGTTTCGTCTAAAGTAAAATCAAAAGGTTCTGCAAGAATCTCTATATAATATTCTTCAGCATCTTTAATGCGCTGTGCAATTATTTTATCAGATAAATCAAGAAAATTTGAACTTAACTGTTTTAACTCATCGTCAATCAAAACTTCATACTCTTGAAGTTTATCAATATCAGTTTGTAACAGAAATTTCTTAGTATAATCTATTCTTTCTACATATGACTTATATACTCGTTTAGAAAACTCGTCGTTCAAATCATTATGTTGATAATGAGCAAACTGAAGCCCATTAATTACAAGCTCAGTAATGATTTTCTCTTTATCTTTTTGTTGTTCAGAATAGTGCTTATAGGCTGCAATTAGCCCCAATGGTAATAATAGTATTAGTATTTGGATTATTCTTTTTTGCATGGCATCTTTGTTTTTATAAGTATTCTGATTAACAGAAATATATTAAAGGAGCGAAAGTACGGAAAAAGAGTATTCAATAAATGTTATTAATTGTTACTTTTTTGTATAATAAATGACATTTATTACTACTTTTGATTTTCTTTGTAAGACTGGGAAATGCGGCATAATAAATGGTGTAATTTATTTCTTTTTTTAGAGTAAACTTTTTATGCTTAATTGTTGTCATTAATATAATAAAGAATACAAAATAATATACATATGAGTATTAATAATATAGTAAAAATATTATTTCTTGCATTAGTTTCAGTACTATTAATGAGTACTTCATGTGAGAAAGACCCTGAGCCCGATCCTGAGCCAAAACAAGAGGCAACTCCTTATACAATAGATGTTCCCCTAGGTTTTCCTACAAATTTTATTATTCCTGAGGATAATCCTATGACTGTAGAGGGTATAAAGTTAGGTCGTTATTTGTATTACGATGGACGTATGTCAGGAAAAGCGGATGAAGGAATGCCTATGAGCTGCTCTTCATGTCATAAGCAAGAATTTGCTTTTGAGAATGGTGTTGGTAGAGGAACTGGAACTACAGGAGATATGACAGATAATGTAATGTTGCCACATATTAATTTATTGTGGATTCCTGGAACATATTTATGGAATGGGAGTGTAGCTTCAATAGAAGAAGATGTGGTTGGTACTGTATACGCGCATAACGAATTTGCTTCCACTCCTGAAAAAGTTGTGGCGGCAATTTCAAAAGTGGAGATGTATCCTCCAATGTTTGAAGATGCTTTTGGCACTCCTGAAGTTACTATGGATAGAATAGCAAAAGCTATTTCTCAGTTTATAAGAACACAGATTTCTGCAAATAGTAAGTTTGATAAAATGCAAAGAGGAGAATATCAGTATACTGATTCGGAACGAAGAGGCTTAGTTCTTTTTCAGGCTGAAGAAGGTGCCGATTGTTTTCACTGCCACGGCTCTGTAGGAAATCCATTATTTACTACAAACCTATTTTATAATAATGCTAAAGATGCTACTTTTGATGGCGAAAATGATAGGTATTCTATAACAGGAAATCCAATAGATAAAGGAGCTTATAAAGCCACCACATTAAGAAATATAGAGCTAACCGGTCCTTATATGCATGATGGTAGATTTACCACCTTGGATGAAGTTATAGATTTCTATAGCGAAGGTTTAGTATATTCAGAATACGCTCACCCACTAATGGAGAAACTTCGCCCGCCTTATGGCATTGGCGCAGAGCTTAACCCTGGTGAAAAAGCTGATTTGAAAGCATTTTTGCTAACTCTAACAGATGAAGATTTTATTGACCCAAATAATGAATTAAGTAACCCATTTAAATAAAGAATTATGAATTATATTAAATATAAAACACTGCTATTAGTTTTACTTGTTGGAATATTGTCAATGGCTAGCTCTTGCGAGAAAGATCCAGAGCCAGAACCAGAATCTACAAAGGGAAAACTACAATTAAAATTTGATTTTTATAATGGCACTGAGCCAATGGAATGGGGGTTAAAACAATATACTAATGCCGCAGGAAATGAATATAGTGCTTATTATGTAAAGTTTTTTATTACCCGCCTTACTATATATAAAGGAAGTACAGCCATTGTATTAAATAAGTTTCATAA
>JAOZPM010000229.1:0-2557 GCA_029932765.1 Bacteroidales bacterium
GTTACCAGGAAGCATTGTTGTTTCTTGTGGAGCCATAGCATTATTTGCATAAGTTATATTGTTGGATTGTATTCCAGCATTTATCATTTTACTATTTGATGATTGCTTTTTTGGTATTGATTTATTAATATGGGTCATCTCTTTTTTTGTGATTTTTGAACTTTCCCCTTTATTCATCGGCCCTACATTTTTCAGCACTTTCATTACTGTTACAATTACAGGTGTAGCTGCGGCAATTAATGTTCCTGCTGCTGCTATTGATATCACTCCTAATTCGTCAATGCCATCAAGGCCATTATTACCTTCCAATACTCCATTTAGATTCCCAGCCTTTCCGTTTAGTATGGATTTTTTTAAAGATCCTCTAGTACCTTGAAGTTTATCAGCAAAGATGTGTTCTACTTGCTTTAATGCCTTTTGAGAACGGCTCCAATAACTTGCACTAATACCTTTGCGTGCTGCTTGTGATTTAGTAGCATATCCCCATTTTAATTTGGAAGCCATGCCTTTAATATTGAACTTTAGGGCTAGTAAAAATCCTGCTCTTGCAGATGCTGTAAGTGGATTATATCTTACAACAACCTTTGTCAATTGCTTGAGCTTTTTGCCTGCTGTATTAAAGGCTTTCTTTATTTTTGAGAAGAATCCTCCACTACGTTTCTTACGCTTTTTACTAAACCAACTACCTAATAACTCTTCTTCCAACTCCCAGTCATCACCATTGTAATTATCATCAATTCCTGAAATACCATTCTCTGCATTTATTCTTTCTTCATTTTTAGCTAAAATAGCTATCGCCTTATCTCTATTGGGAGTGTTCCAATGCTTTATAGCATAGTCAAGCATTTTTATGAAAGCTTCTGGGTTTTCTGAATAGCTAATCAAATGTGGATTTTGAGCAATTGCATTTCTAGTACTTATCAAGTAATTATAAATTGCCTGCAAATCTTGCTCATCACTCATGTTTCCTAAACTGACTCCATTTAGGTCAGTTGCCATAATTGCATTATGTAAATCCTGATCTGATTCTCCGCTTAATACTGCTACGTTTATTCCTTCTAAACTCATAATAAAATCCTTTTTTTGGGTATATGTTTTCTCGTGATTTTTCTGTGATAATACAGGGTCAATAATGTGTAATTTATTGGCAATAGGTACTATTACATACACATGTTGAAATACATCTCTATTGTATTTTGCTATTCTAAAGCTATGTTGTATGCCCATATTTGTAAGTATAGAAGAAGCAAATATTGAGAAGCAGTCGCAATCTATTCCATCATTTCGCTCATACCAACTTCTTGCTGGTCGGCGTAATTGCTCTAAGCCTGCTTTGTCTAATCTGTACTGAATATGGTGGTAAAGGAAATTCCATACATTATCGCAACTTTGAGCAATTGTGTTTCCTTTCAATACCTTGGCAATTTGTTTGGTATCATCAATATATCGCCAGACAACTTTCTTCATCAAATTCACAGTTTGATCAACTTCGCCATCCTCAATAATTATTTTGTCCTCAACATTTGGTTTTGGAAAATACTTATCGTATTCCTTTCCATTTTTAATTGGTCGGTAGCCAGATGATATATTATCGATTTCTATTTTGCTCATATTAAAAATTTAGAAATTGTGTTTGAGAATATGGTAGCCCATTTACTACTGTAGTATAATTTGCAGATAGCTTCAATGAGTTTACTACTACCTTAGGATTTGTCAGTATATTTGAAATATTAAGTTTTCCCTGAGTGTTCTCTTTGAGCAATAGATCTGATAACTTTTGCCATCCTATTTTAAAAGAAATGGTATCTAGCTTGGTTATTGCTTCTGCTTTTATATTGTACTTTTTACCATTGGTAGGAGAAGAAGTAATAAGCGTATTCTCCGAATAAACATTTATTGCAGGATGATTCAGCTCAAGGTTTGATGTACTAGGGTTATTTATTAATATCTCAAATCTTACTTCCAAAAAACTTAGATTAACTTTATGAATCCTTGTATTTTTAATTGAAGATGTAAGTTTCTCTCCTATACTCTTTGTCTGTACCGCAGCCATTAGCTGTGAGCCACCAAACATTGCAGCTGTGGCTAGCCCAAGTTTTACCCAAATATTCATCGTTTCTTAGATTTTTTTGGGTTAATAAAAAACTGTCGTAGATAATCAATTGATAGTTTTACGACATAACCAATTATCGCTGATATTGCAGCATAAAAAGCTATTTCTAAAATATGTGGGAGGGTAATACTGGAAAGAATTATTCCAGAGGAAATCGCTTTAGTCATTCCTCCGAATAATCCTGAAATTGTGATAAAATAAGTGTTGTGCATCTACTATCGTTTTATTGAGATGCAAAGATGGGGTAGTTAAATTTTCGCTTTATTGATAGCTAAGGTAAGTGTCATAAAATGTCGTATAAACAGCATTATATTAGTTTGTTATGCGAAATATGAGTTTATTAGAAGCCTATGTATTGTTCTATCAAGTCTAATTCTTTTGGTCTTAAAATTCGTACATTTTTTTTGTAGCCAATTTTCTTTAGTTCAGCCAATAATTTTTCAT
>JAOZPM010000107.1:0-9913 GCA_029932765.1 Bacteroidales bacterium
ATGATAAAACTGGCAAAGGATTTACAGTTATTGACACTGCAGCGGTATCTTTACAGCCATTTGCATCAGTTCCTATTACATAGTAAGTTGTATCAACACTTGGAGTTACATTTATATTATTTGAAGTAGAATCACTAATATTAAAATTAGGAAACCAACTATAAGAAGTGGCTCCCCATGCAATCAAAGGAGTTGAATCATTAAAACAAATAGAAGTATTTGGCGAGATAACTTGAACTGTGGGAGGATAAAAAACTGAAATTGGAATTTCAATAGTATCAGTACATCCATTATTAGAGGTCCCCACTACAGTATAAGTAGTATTTATAACTGGGCTTGTAAGGGTTGTACTTGTATTATCAGAAGTTAACCAAGTACTAGGTGACCACTGATAAGATGCCGCCCCTTGAACATCTAATAAAAGAGTATCTCCCAAACATATTTCTCCATTCAATATATTTCCATTTAGTATTGGAGCAGAAAGCACTGTTATATTAATCATTGCTGTATCTTCACAACCCAAAGAGTCAATCACTGTTAATGTATACATTTGAGTTGAACTTGGAGAGGCAGCCGTACTCGCGCCAGTAACAGTTGTTAAGCCTATTGAAGGGCTCCAAGAATAAGACCCAATACCACTAGCCGATAATACTGATAAATCTCCTTCACAAATGTTATGATTACCAGAAACAGCAGCAACTATCGCAACTGGCTCCGTAATAATAACGCTAAGCATTGTATCGCAATTATTGGCATCACTAATAATTACACTATAGGTTCCTGCAATTAAATTTGAAATATCTTCTGTAGTATCTCCATTTGACCATAAGAAACTATAAGGCAATAAGCCTCCAGAAATACTCAAATCTATATTTCCTGTAGTATCACCATTACAAACTACATTCTGCTTAATAATAGAAGGGATTAATTGATTTGGCTGATTTATAACAAAGCTAATATTTGTATCACAATTATTAGAATCTTTTATATTTACAATATACGTTCCTGATATTTTATTTAGCAAATCCTTATTAGTACTGTTATCAGACCATTGATATACATAGGGAACAGTTGCCCCACTAACAGATAAATTTACTGAGGCTGTAGAGTCCCCAAAACAATAATTATTAATTATAGTAGATAATACCGTAAAAGTATCTGGTTCTAAAATAGTAAAGTTAATATTAGTATCACAACCAACACTATCAATAATATTTAAAGAATAATTTCCTGCATCTAAGCCAGAAACGCTACTTCCTGTTGAAATAGGAGATGTATTCCAAGAATATAAAAATGGAGATTTCCCTCCTATTAATAAGATATTAGCACTACCATTAGCGTATCCATAACACGATATATCAGTATCTGAAAAAGTAGATACTGCATCGAAATAGGTATAATTTACAACCATAGTATCAAAGTCAGCAGGACAGGAGCCATTTCCTGTAGTTTCAAGGATAAACTCAATTTGATTAGAAGAAATCTCTGATGCTGTAGGAGTGTAAACTGCATTTAGGTCATTGTTATTAAGCGAATAACTCCCAGCACCAGTAGTCCATACACCACCTGTTGCGGCTACAACATTTGCTGATAATGATACTGTGCTACTCTGGTTACAAATATATTGATCGGGGCCTGCATCTGCTGAAATTGTAGAAGCAAAGGCGGTTACAGCAACTGTATCAGAAGTGCCTGGACAGCCACTAGAATCAGTAATTATAACATCATAAACACCTACATTTACATATATTGAATCTGCCACCTCACCAGTAGACCATAAAAAACTATATGGTGGAGTTCCTCCAATACCATTTGCTGATATTGTAATACTTGTATCTCCAAAACAAATAGTTGGCACAAGTGGCAATATTTCCACCTCTAGAGTTGATGAAAAATATGTTCTAATTGTATCACATTTTGGAATAGTATCGCAACCATTCATTGCCAATCCACATACCTGATAATCAACATAGGCTGGATATCCAGCAGTTGCTGATACATCAACAGTATCGCAGCCCGAAGTACAACTCAAATACGAATCATATTGTCCTTGTGAGCCCGGATAAACAGATGTCCACGTAATACTAACTGGATCATAACCTTGAGTTCCTATTTGTCCTATACAACCTTCATTAACTATAATATCAGATGAAGCACTAGGTTTTGGAAAAGACCTTATACCATAGGTATTAGTATTATTACCTGGCTTGCAAAATGTAATATGATAAGGACCAATTCCTGTTAAACATATTGGAGTACCAACAGCAGTTTCCGCTCCACAACCTATCTTATAATTCATAGATCCACCAGGCGTTGCTCCAGATTCAATAGTAAATTCTATACCCGCAGCATCGGGATGAAGAGTAAGCATAAAACTAATACAGTTTTCAGAACCCGTTGCCCCACAACAATGTCCATCTCGAATTGTGTCTATACTAACCCACTCCATATCAGCACTTGCGCTTAAGTCGACAGTAAAATGTGGCACAATAGAATCACATTGGGCTTTAGCATAAGAAGAGCTAAATAGAATAAATAATAATAATAATAAGCGAAAAAATGGAGCAAGTTTTCGAAGCATTAGTTTAATCGTTTTTAGTGTGTTAGTACCCTAGAGAATATAAACTAGAATAATAAAGACTCCTTATTATAATAATAGTTTAATATCTATTAGAATAAATGAATAATCTATCATTTTTTTGATTAAAAAATATAACCCTATAGTTTAAGTATTGATTATATTTGCAGCTCAAAATTTATCAAAAGAAATTATGTCAGAAAATAACGTAAGAGTAAGATTTGCCCCAAGTCCAACAGGGCCTTTACATATTGGAGGAGTACGTACAGCATTATATAACTATTTATTTGCTCGTAAACATGGCGGCACCATGATATTACGTATTGAGGATACCGACGAAACCCGTTTTGTGGAAGGTGCTCAAGAATATGTTATTGATGCGCTAAAATGGTGCGGAATAGAGTTTGATGAAAGTGTAGAAAAAGGAGGTAATTACGGACCTTATGTACAAAGTTCTAGAAAAGGTATTTATAAAGAATATGCTGAAAAATTAATAACATCAGGCAATGCCTATTATGCTTTTGATACTGCCGAAGAACTTACAAAATTTCGTTCCGAAGCCGAAGCAAATAAAGAAACATTCACTTATAGCTCTACAAATAGAAACTCTCTTAATAATTCTGAAAATATAGGTATTGAAGCTGCTAAGGAGCGTATTGCCAATGGCGAGGCTTATGTTCTACGTTTCAAAACTCCCATAAATGAGGACTTATTATTGACGGATATTGTACGTGGCGAAGTAAGGGTTAATACCTCCTCTTTGGATGATAAAGTTCTTTTTAAATCAAGCGGAATGCCAACCTACCACTTTGCCAATATTGTGGATGACCATTTGATGAAAATTTCGCACGTTATCCGTGGCGAAGAGTGGCTGCCATCTATGCCATTACATATTATGCTTTACCGTGCTTTTGGATGGAATGCTCCAGAATTTGCTCACCTACCATTGCTTTTAAAACCTACTGGCAATGGAAAACTTAGCAAACGCGATGGTGACAAATTAGGTTTCCCAGTATTTCCTACGGAGTGGGTAAATCCTCAAAGTGGTGATAAATCTATGGGCTACCGAGAGGAAGGCTATTTTGCTGATGCATTTATCAATATGTTGGCTTTACTAGGCTGGAATGCAGGTACCGAACAAGAGATTTTTAGTATGCAGGAGCTTATTTCAAATTTTAGCTTAGAAAGAGTGAATAAGTCTGGAGCACGATTTGATCCTGAGAAAGCAAAGTGGTTTAACCACCAATATATGATAAACAAAAGCAATAATGATATTGCCTTAGATTTTTCTAAAATACTAGAAAGTAAAAATATTAACTTCTCAAATTTGCCCTTAGAGAAAATTATTGGCTTAGTAAAAGAGCGCGCCAATTTTACCAAAGATATTTGGGAGCAGGCGTCTTTCTTTTTTGAAGCACCAATAGAATATGATGCCAAAACAGTAAAGAAACGATGGAAGGAAGGAACTTCTGAAATGATGGCTGACCTTATTACTGTTCTGAAAACTGTGGATGATTTTTCTAGCGAGAATACCGAATCTACTGTTAAGGATTGGATTGAAGAAAAAGAACTACCAATGGGAAAAGTAATGAATGCTTTTCGACTAAGTATAGTTGGTGCTGGCAAAGGCCCGCATATGTTTGATATTATTTCTATAATAGGAAAAGATGAAACAATCAATAGGTTAGAAAGTGCTATTGCTAATATTAAGAGATAATTCTATAGAAATAAGCCATTATGAAATACACTTCAAAACTCGGAATATTCTTTGTCATTTTTATAATAATAATAATGGGAGGAATTTCTATTTCAATGATATTGGATAATGAATGGAGTGGATTATTTGTAAATTTTATAGTTTTTGGATTTATATATTATCTGTATAATGCTACTTTCTATCTTATAGAAGATGAAACCCTTACAGTTAAAAGCAGTGTGCTAGTAAATGAGGAAATTGATATTAATACCATAAGTAAGATTTCTGAAACCAATAATCCATACAGCGCACCGGCATTCTCCCTTGATAGGCTAAACATTAGATATGGCAAATCGGGGACAATACTTATTTCGCCAAAAGATAAAGAAAAATTTATTAATCATTTGAAATCTATAAACCCAAATATTGAAATCAATTATAAAAAATAGAAATATGCTACGAATTATATTATTAATACTCTCCATAAGTATTACAAGCTATAGTATTGCACAAGACGAAATAAAAGTAATGCAATACAACTTATTAAATTATGGAAATATAACCAGCTATTGTACCGTAAATAATAATTTTTATGGTGATAAAGAACCACTTTTACATACCATAGTACAATATGTACAACCTGATATATTTACTGTAAACGAGCTTGGGTCAGTAACTTTTGTTCACCAAAGAATATTGGACTCCGTGATGAATAAAAACTCGGCAAAACAATATAGTAAAGCTGATTATATAAATACAAATGGAAGTAATTTGGTGAATATGCTTTATTATAATAAGGCAAAGCTTGTATATGTAAGTGCCGAAAGTGTTCAAAATAATACAAGAGACATTGTACTCTATCGCCTATACTACAAAAGCCCAAATCTTGCACAAGACCAAGATACCGCTTGGATAAACTGCCTTGTAGGGCATTTAAAAGCAAGTCAAGGGTCGGATAATGTTGCCAAAAGAGCCCTGATGACTGACAGCACCATTAAATACCTAAAATATCATAATTATACAGGAAACTATATGTTTATGGGCGATTTTAATGTTTATACTAGTAGCGAACAAGGCTATCAAAATCTTGTTAATGAGTCGGATATTAACTATCGTTTTTTTGACCCGATAAATAAACCAGGAAGTTGGCATAATAGTAGCAGTTTTGCTGCATATCATACTCAATCAACACATTCGAGCGGTAACGGTTGTGCTGCAGGAGGAGGTATGGACGATAGATTTGATTTTATTCTTATTTCAAACGATATCAATCAAGGAAATAATCATATTACTTATAAGCCCAATAGTTACAAAGCTCTTGGCAACGATGGTAATCATTTTAATCAGTCAATCAATTCGGGAAGTAATACTAGCGTGCCTGCCAATGTATTAAATGCACTCTTCAACAATAGCGATCACCTTCCTGTTATCTTAGAATTAGAAATTGACGACCAAGTTTCTAACATTGGGAATATAAGTAAAAACAAATTAGTCGTAAATTATCAAAACCCAATAGATAATATCCTTGATTTATATATTGAAGCTGATAATTCAGATATACGATTTATCGAAATATGGAGTATTACTGGCCAACTTATTATTAGCAAACAAATTAGCGGGCGTATTATTAATGAGCATATTTCATTAAAAGATTATTCCAATGGTATGTATATATTGAAAATAAATAATAAAAATGGCGTAGTAGAATTTAGCTCTAAAATAATTAAACAATAATGCATAAAAATAGACTCTTTTCATTACTACTTATCATTGTGATAGCCATAAGTAGTAGCTCTTGTATAAACTTAGTCAACCATATTGTGATTAATAAAGACAAGAGCGGCACCGCGTTTATAGGCATTGAGATTAATGCACTATCGGGCCTAATAAACACTAATACTGACGAGCTAGACAAAGAGAGTAAAGATAAAATAATGAATTTCACTACTCCTGCAATGGAGAAAATTAAAGGAATTGATGGTATCAGCAATATCAAATCATCAGGCTTATTAAAACTAGGAAAATATGGCCTTAAGTTTAGTTTTAAGAATGCTAAAGCGCTAAATACTGCATATTATAGGCTATTAGATATGGATTATAAATGGTATTCACCAGCTATTATTAAAATTAGGAATCATAGTGTAAAAGTTAAAGATGTTAGTTCACAAATAAAGGAATATATTGCTGAGGATGATAGTGAGTTTTTAAGTCCAACAATTATAGAATACCTAAATATTGCTACAATAATTGAAGTGCCAAATAATATTACTTCTGTAAAAATGGATATGGGCGAAACTAGCTATAATGGCAAAACTATAAATGTGATTATTCCACTTAAGAGTGTTTTAAAAGAAGATGCATCAGTTGGATTTAAATTTAATTATTAGTTATGGAAATTGACAAAGAATTTAAAGAAGCATTAAAACAAATGCCTTCAAAAGAAAAAGACAAATTAGTACTAAAGCTATTACGCAAAGACTATATTCTTGCTCAAAAATTACATTTTGAGCTCATAGCACAAGAATCGATAGAAGATAAAAGAAAGCTTGTTGAAGATAAATTAATAAAAGAATTTGAGAGAGTTGATTTCACTAATTACCATCCCACATATATAATGATGATTTTACGATATATGAGTGGTGATATTAACCATCATATACGAGTAACAAAGGATAAATATGGTGAAATAAGTCTTAATCTATTAATGATTAGATCAACATTGCAAAAAGAATTTACATTAGACACTATAAACGATTCAGATAGAGTATATAAATTTTGTGTTTACATAATTGCAAGAATGTTTAAGGTAATCGTAATGACAAAATCCCTACATGAAGACCTTCAGTTTGATTTTGTAGAAGACTTATATAATATTGGACAATTAATTGGAAGAAATCCAGCATTAATGAAAGTTGCTATTTATAATGGTTTTGACGTAAATTGGATTATTGGGAATAATATTCCCAATAATATCAAACAAATCCATAAAGAGATTAAGGAAATGGGGCTCTTAAAATAACTACCTTCGCAAATCAATTATGAAAACCATCAAGAATATTTCAGTAGCATTTATAGGAAGTGGTAATGTGGCAACTAAGCTTGCGCAGTCTCTTTATAAAGAAGGCGTGTCCATTAAGGAAATATATTCTCCTACTTACGCTAATGCTCAAGAATTAGCTGATACAGTTGACGCAACTCCCATAGAAAGCCTAAATAAGATATCCGAAAATATTGATATTATTATTATATCCATTTCTGATAGTGCGCTAAAAGAAATAGATTTACCAAGATTTTCTGATAATACCATAATATGTCATACTAGCGGCTCAGTAAATATGGATATTCTCAATAAACACAATAATTATGGTGTTTTTTATCCATTACAAACTTTTAGCAAGGATATAGAAGTAGATATTGCAGATATACCTTTCTGTATTGAAGGCAATACGCAAGAAAACCAAGATAAACTAATGTCGTTGGCATCGGTGCTTTCTAATAATGTAAGTATTGTTACATCCTTGGAAAGAGAAAAAATGCATCTTGCGGCGGTTTTTATTAATAATTTTACAAATGCTATGTATTCCATTGCCGAAGATTTGATGCAAGAGTCGGGTTTAAACTTCGATTATTTAAAGCCCTTAATTAAAGAAACTGCTAATAAAGCAATAAAGCATTCCCCAAGAGAAATTCAAACTGGCCCAGCGGTAAGAAATGATAAAAGTATAATTAATAAACATATTCGGGATTTAAATAATAATGAGGAATATGCTAATATATACAAACAACTAAGTGATTTAATATATAAACTTAAGAAGAAACAATAATGAAAAATTATAAGGCAGATTTAAACACAATAAATACATTTATCTTCGATTTTGACGGCGTATTATCCGACGGAATGGTATTACTAACTGAAGAAGGCCATTACCTTCGTCGCACAAATGTAAAAGATGGTTATGCTTTACAATTGGCCATAAAGAAAGGCTATAGAGTGGTTATTATTTCTGGAGCAAAAGCTGATGGAATGCACCATAGGCTTTATAATTTAAACATTAGAGATATTTATCTGGGAGTTAAAAATAAGCTTGAAGTTTATAATGAAATAAAAGAAAAGTATAATATAACTGATAAGAACATAATCTATATGGGAGATGATATTCCTGATTATGAAGTGATGAAACATGCTGGAGTTGCCGCTTGTCCTGCCGATGCTACTACCGAAATAAAAGAAATATCAGACTATATATCTCATAAAAATGGTGGTGATGGCTGCGTAAGAGATATTATTGAGCAAACGCTTAAGCTCCATAAAAAATGGATGAATAAAGATGCTTATAATTGGTAACTTTAAATAGTAAAAAGTAGTAACCCTTCGGCTCCGCTCAGGATGACAGGGGTGGTAAGGTATTGTAAGGGGTAGTAAAAAATGGTAAAAGGTTGTAAAGTATTGTAAGGGGTGGTAAAAGATTGTAAAGTATTGTAAGGGGTGGTAAAAGATGGTAAAAGGTTGTAAAGTATTGTAAGGAGTGGTAAGGGGTAGTAAAAAATGGTAAAAGGTTGTAAAGTATTGTAAAAGATGCCAAAGTCTGAAAGTTCAGGCTTGCAATTCCCATTTATACTATACACTTTTAAGCTTTAGCCTTTTTATGTAACACGGTCTTCCAGACCGTAGTTTTTTATAGTATCACTATTCTAAAGTAATCTACAGGCAAGATATCCATGATACATAAGGATTTATTTCCTGAAAATTTGAATAAGCTTAGCTATTTTCTTTTAAAAACTTAAACTCAGGCGACATAAAATAAGTCATGCTAATTTGCACCCACCAAGTTTCTGTAGCTGTACTTTTAGGGGTTTTAACTTCAATAATCTTATACTTAGTCTGAGTTAGTGCTTCATTATTGACAGTAACCACATTTATTTTAATCTTAGGTTCCTTATCAAAAGGCCCATTAATCCAGTCCTCGCTTTTAGGTGTTTTTATACTTATCAATTCAGCATTCTTTTTTGCTAATAGCTCTGATATTTCTTTCTTGAAATCAGCAAAATATCGTTGATATAATTGTCTTATATAGACATATATAGCTCCTATAAATATTAATAAAAGTAAGTATTCCATGTTATTTCTTATATTGTTTAATCCTTAAAACATTCTCTATTTTCTAAATTAATGCTTTTTCTTGAAACCTATGAATAATAAAAAACCATATCAATACAACTAAAGGTAAAACAAAAAGCCCATATTAATAGTGTATTCGTTATGAATATTAAGTTTATTCCAAAAGGCTTCAGTTTTAAACATCTGTATTAAGCATCGTATATAGTTATCTAGTATTAATACAAATATAAGATAAAAACTTAAGCTAGTCTCTTTAATCTACACTCAGTATAGGGTAAACGCACATTAAATAATACTGTTATGTAATAAATATTATTAAAGTAGCTCTAAAACCTATCAAGTGCTTGCTACTCTGCAAAAAAACAATTCCAAAAAAGTCATCGAATTACACGGATTAATCGAATTAACTTTTTCCGCTTGCGGAAAATAGTTAAAAAATTCGATTAATTAGCCCGCCTTCCAGCAGGCAGGTGTAATTCGATGATAAATTTGCATCGTAAATTTACATATATAGCTGTAT
>JAOZPM010000230.1:0-2528 GCA_029932765.1 Bacteroidales bacterium
GGGTAAGTCTTATACGACCAGCTCCTACTGAACTCCCCCAGGACCGGAAGGTAGCAAGGGTAGGTGGTTGAGCGGTGCGATATAAGTAGCTTACCCTTTTTTGTACAATCTATTTTCATTATAAAAATTATGAATCCTGAAATTTTTAACTCAAGGTTGGAAGACAAAAATCTAGAAGATCTCACTGAAACACTTATAAAAGAATTAGATAGTAATAAGGAAGATATATCTATTCTACATCAGCTTGCTATAGTTTATAAGAAAATAAATGAATTAGTAAAAGCTGTAAATATCTATATTACAATACTTGAAATAGACCCCGAGAACAAAGTTGCTATTTATGAAAAAGGTGTTACACAAGCAATAGTGGCACAATCGCAATTGGATATTTATGGTTGTACTAATACACATATGGATCCTTGGACATAAATTACATAATATTATAAAGGAGTGGTTAATACAATTAACACAAAGCAATAAACATGGATAAGATTAAACTTGTTATTTGGGATCTTGACGAAACATTTTGGAAAGGGACCCTATCTGAGGAAGGAGTTACTCTAATCGATAAGAATATTTCTTTAATAAAAGAGCTTTGTGACAGAGGAATAATGAATAGTATCGTTTCAAAAAATAATTTTGATGACGCTAAAAGTAAATTAATAGAATTTGACATATGGGACTATTTTGTTTTTCCTATAATTGATTGGAAACCTAAAGGCCCTGCAATAAAAGAAGTTATTAAACAATGTCAATTGCGTGATATAAATGTTTTATTTCTAGATGACAACCATTTAAATCTAGAAGAAGCTAAATATTATAATTCTGCATTACATACAGAAGACCCTAAGATTATTCCTGAATTATTAGACCATAAAGCTTTTAAAGGAAAAGACGACACTAAACATACAAGATTAAAACAATACAAAGTTTTAGAAAGTAAATTTAAGTCAAGCTTAAACTATGAAGATAATAATAGTTTTTTAAGAGATTCAAATATTACTATTGAAAAAATAGAAGGTAGTAAACTATTAAATGAAGTTGATAGAATTATTGAGTTATTAGAACGCACAAATCAACTTAATTATACTAAGATTAGATCCAATAGTGATGAAATAAGCAGTTTGCTTAATGACAAAAATTATAAATCAACACTAATAAAAGTTTCTGATAATTTTGGGGATTATGGAATAGTTGGATTTATTTCTTTAAACACAAAGAATAACTATTTAAAACATTTCACCTTTTCATGTAGAATACTTAACCTTGGTATAGAACAATATTTATATGCTATATTAGGTTTTCCTATGATTGATGTTATTCCTGATGTTGCAATTAAATTAGATAAATCACATCCTGATTGGATCTCAGAAATAAAAAAGAATGATTTAATCAAAACAAAGCCACTAGTAAGTAATAATAAGACAAAACGAGTTTTCTTTAAAGGAGGATGCGATCTTGGTCAAATGACTTTTTATTTAAAGAATAAAGGTTTTGATTTTATTGAAGAAACCAATTATTCTGCAAAAAATAATTTTCCCATACACCAAGAACATACACAAGTTACAATTGATTCCCAATCTTTATCTGAAGATGATAAGAGATACGTTGAATCAATGGATTTTATTCCTTTTACAGATAATGAATATTATAAAACTAAATTCTTTACAGAGAAGTCTGATTTGATATTATATAGTCTATTAATGGATTATACTAACGAATTATATTCTCATAAAACACGAAACTTAGTTTTACCTTTTGGAGGGTACTCACTTCACTGGTCTGACGAGATAAATGACAAAGAATTATTTGCTCGATATGATAAGATGAATATCAATATCCCTAAAAATACTTTTGTGAATTTTAGAAAAGAATTCTCCCATATAGGGCAAATTAGTACAACTAAATTTATTAGCAATTTAGAGGATATTCGTTCTAAAATACCCTCTGAAACACCTATTGTTTTTATGAATGGTGCAGAAATAGATATGCCACAAGCTAAAGAAATTGGAGCAGTCGAGCGTCATAAAATCATGAATAAGGCGTTGGATGAATTTATTGAAAGAACAGAGAATACTTATCTTCTTGATGTTAGAACAGTTGTGAAAGAATCAGTTCAATTAACTGATGGAATAAGACATTATAACAGAGAATCATATAGAGCATTATCAATCAACCTACTTAAAATTCTAGCCTCTATATTAGACGAAAATATAAAAACTAATATTGGTTTATCTACATTAATTAAAGATAAAATATTAGGTAATAAACACCTAATAAATACTGTAAGAATAGTTAAGAGTCTTATAAAGAAACAATCATAATAGTATTTTTTGACTTTATTAACTTTATAATAATAATATAGCGTGATTTAATTTTTATACCATACTATTGTGTATATTTGTTGCTAATATTACTATTAATACTAGAAATACAGATAACAATCAATACTTAATCCTATGAAAATAAAAACTTTGCTCAACGTTTTATTATCAATCCTATTTATTAATAGCATTATAGCACAAAAC
>JAOZPM010000231.1:0-2517 GCA_029932765.1 Bacteroidales bacterium
CAAAAGATAAGCTTTTCAATAACCATTGATGTGCCTCCCCCACAGGATAGCCGCCGTTTTCAGGCGGCAATCCCGTCAATAAAGTATTTAAGGATTAAGGGTGAATAGTGGAGTAATAAAACTAAATTATGTTTAAGATTGCATAATACTACGAACTGCCCGATTACAATGAAACTATAAAACCACAATACTCATCGTATATCGAAAAAGGTCCGTTCATACGGACCAAAAGCTCGGAAAACCCCTTCTTTCCGAGCTTAAAAAGGCAAAAACTTAATAAAGTGAGTTAAAAAAAGTCCGTTATTACGGACTTTGCCCTCGGAAAAACAGTTAAGGATAAAGTATTGGCTTACAGTGTTTTATTTATGCTTTTTTAAAAGTTGGTAAAAGTTCGATTCCCCGAACGCCCACCTTCCGCAAACGTATAGAAATTGTTGAGTTAGGAAGAAATAAAAATGGAAATTCAATTGTTTCCATAATTACAAGGTTTCCTGATAAATAAAACTCTTGATCCGTTATCTGAGAATTATAATCCGATAAACCTATTTTATCAAGGAAACTAACGTTTCCTAAAAAACTGGGCCAGTATTTTATACATGCCTTTAATGGTGTGAATTCCTTTAGCATAATTATGTCTTAAATAAATTATTCGTCCTTAATTGTTATCATATAGCTATTTCTACTGTCAAAAACATTTGTTTTTGTGAAATATTTTTTAAAATTATCAAACGAAAAAGAATATATTACTTTTTTATCTTTGATAATTTCTATTTTGTCAAACACCACTATTGCATTCTCAGCTAATGATGCTCCATATGGGTTTATTTGTATTGTCATATACGTTTTGCCTGGATATATATAGATTGGTAAAATATTGTTTATTAATCTGCTATAATTTGATGTGTCATTTTTATAATATTGTGAGGGTGGTAAGCTTAAAACCTCGCATAGGTGTTTTCCTTCATTATACTTTTTAGAATTATTAGTGTTAGTATAAATGTACTCAATACATCCCCTTGAAACTGGCATGTGGTAATACTCGCAACCTGTATATATTAAAAACTCATTTACGGGTAAGGAATCCTTATAATAGTTTTTAAAGATATATCTTGTGTTCTCTGGGTTTCTTTCAAGATTCTGAGTAATTATGGAATCATGATATTTAATTACGCCAAATCTATGTCTTAAAGTTTTTAATCCAATAGTATCAACACCAATATATCGAGGTGATGTTTTGTTTTCACCAATAAAAGGACTAGAATTATCAAAGTGAAAATCGACTCTTATTGTATCACTACTTTCATTTCTAATTACAAATGCAGCTTGGTCGTATTTGCAAGAACTAATGAAAGTAACTGACAAAATTAATAATAACAAAAAGAAATGTTTATAAGTGGTTGTTTTCATTTTATTAGTGTTTAAGTAAGAATAATATTTCATCTGATTCAATGAATTCGCTACCAATGTATATTCTAATTTTTATGTTTACATTTGTATTAGATAATACATATTGTTGAGGTCTGTGAAACATTAATTTATCGTTATCAAAATAATAACCATAAGAATTGTTAATGGATTCGCTGTATTCAATATTGTCAAAAACTATTTTCATATCAACATTAAGACTATTAGGGTCTTTTTCTTTAGTAACTATATCAATGAAATTTAAACCAGAAATTTCCAATACTTGATTGCTGTTATATCCAAAACCTTCTGTAGGGTTTAAACTGTTTATTACTGGTGATGATGAACATCCGTTATAGTACTGGAGATTCCATCTATATAATTCCCCTCTACATATTTTATTGTTTTTACTGTTTAAAGAGTTTAAAACAGCATCAAAGTAATTATAATTTTCTGAATTTGAAACTGTAATGCTATCCATTGTATCATAGATATGACTTTTAAATTTAGTATTAATCAAACTGCTTTTTATCCATGGATTTTTTATAGATAAATTTCCATTTTCTGATTCAATGATTATCATATCATGCGAAGAATCAAAATCTGCAATTATCTTCCAAAATATTGCTGCTAATGAGTTACATACTGCTCCTTCCACATAATTTCCTGTTCCAAATGGTAAAGGAGCTAAATTATTTACGGAATAAGAATTATCTGAGTAATTATTCGTACTCAAATTAGTTATTAATTCGTTAGAATAATACTTATTAATCCATGATGGGCTGAATAATGCCTCCATAAATTCAGCCCCCTTACGCACAAAGACCTCCATTTATACAAATTTTCATTGCCTAATATTTTCGATTTATAAATCATTAAATATCAATTAAATATAAGATTTTGGTTTTCCGAGGGCTCGGTCCGTTATTACAGACTATTTTGCAATCAAAAAACTATCTGAGTTTTTAATAAGAATCAAAGATAATGAAAAAACAAATACTTGTATAAAATAGGGAACATTTCTCTTTTACCCTCGGAAACATGGGGTTTTCCGAGAGATTGGTCCGTTATTACGGACTTTTTTTACTATTAGAGAGTATTTGTTTTTTTGCA
>JAOZPM010000232.1:0-2506 GCA_029932765.1 Bacteroidales bacterium
AAGAGATTTTAAAACAAAACAATCTTACGCAATATAAAAGAGATACTATGCAGACAATAACAATTGAGCTAACAGAGAATACATCTTTAAAATATTTACAAGATCTTGAGCGTAAAAACTTAATAAAGATTGTAAATAATAATTACAATTCTTATGCACTAGCAGGAGAAAATATAAGTGCAGAAGATTTTAAAGAATGGATTGAATATGCAGAACAACAACCAAGCGTGAATTTAATAGATGCTAAAGAAATATGGGCAACTCAGAAAAAGAAACTACAGAAAATTATACAATAAGAATTAGCAATAATGCTATTCAAAACATTAATGATATTACTGGATTTATTGCCTATATCCAGCATCAGCCTTTAAATGCCATCAAGGTTGGTGATATGATTTTTGACACCATTGATAAGATTGAACTTAACCCATTAATATTTCAGATTTGCGAAGAACTACCTACCAAAACAAATATTTACCGCAGAGCTATTTGCTCTAGTTGGACAATTATTTTTAAAGTCAAAGACTTACAAATTCTAATTCTTGGCATTATACATAGTAGCCGTAAACCGTCTAAAATAAGGAAGTTGAAGAAAGTTAAGTAAAACATACAAAAGCCCCAGAATTCTCTGAGGCTTTTGGTTTTTTGTGAAGTTTATTTGTTAGTCATTTGTGGGCTGCAGGGCTGTAAGCCCCGCTACCGCACGAATCCTTTCGTGTGGTTTTCAGTAAGTTAGCTAACAATAACAACTCCATTTAATATTCCTTTTTCTCCACTATAATCTCTCGCACTGCTATAAACATAGTCTTCTGGATTATAAACCAAACCCTCTTCTACAGGATTATTATGGATGTAATTTATTTTTTCAAAGATAACTCTATTACTCCACAGTTCAATAGGTTTATTATCATGTCGCCAAAATTGATATTTCTTTACATTGGAAGATTTGGATGCTGCTTTTTGGAATTGTTCTAGCAGCCAGTCCTTACGGCTTTCTCGTGGATTGTCAATAATAGCTTTTACTATTTTATTGCTAGTAAATCGTTTAAGATCCCCAATCAATAGCTCTGGCTTTTGTCCATTAATACTTCTGAAAATTAAATGTACGTGATTTGTCATTATACACCACGCATAAATTTCCATACCTTTATTCTCTTGACTATAGGTCAAACTTTCAATAAAAATATCCTTATAATCGTTTCTAGTAAATACATCTAGCCAATCTACAACAGCAAAACTTATAAAATATGCTCCTTCAGGATTATGGAATTTGTAATTTCTGCTCATTTAGCAAATATAACGAAATATACTTTTGGTTAGTCATTATGTTCTTTTAATAGCCTGTTATGGTATGCCTGTTATACACACCACACGAAAGGATTCGTGCGGTAACGCATAGTAGCATTCGTGCGGCATCTGGGGATTTTCTGGTTTATAAGTGCACTATTATCTTTATTTAGTACCAATGCTTACTTTCAACTAATAATTTATTGTATTCCTGCTCTAATAAGTCTGAAACTTTTACGTCTATTGGTTTTATTCTAGAATACATTTTTTCATAAGATTCTTTCATATTTTTTGGGTGAGGACTATCAAATAAGAATCGTAATACACTTCTTATTTCTTCATCGGTCCTTTGTCTTAAAACTCTCAGAACATCTTCAGGGAAATCATAAAGCTTATTGTAAATCCCAAATCCATATGCTATATTATCTCCTTCCCAAACACCATCAATACATATGTTTATGTATTTGTTGTAATAGTCATCTTTATCAATACTCGGCAGGTTATTAAAACTATTTATCAGTTTCCCACCAGTTTCATAATGGTAAAGAGGTGCTTCCCCTTTTTCTTCATCAAAGCCAAAAACCTCCTGCATATTTATAAAAGAATTTGGAAAAGCCTCAAAAAACAACCTTTCATTCCTTGACCTTTCTTTCCCCTTGGTTTTTAGTGAAGCTTGGTGGTATTCCTTTATTGCGTTAGCCTGTTCTTCTATTGACTTAAAAGACATGGTTATTTCTCGTTTATCTTCTTGTGAATGACAAGAGAATAACAGCAATGCAAGTATGTAAACGGCTGATTTCATTGTCTATTCAATTACATTGTTAATATTCACTTTTATATTTTCTACCCCTTGAGAATTAATAAAGTTATTGAGAATTTTCAATTTTGTTCTACTATCAAATGTTCTGAAATTGCCTTTACTATCTAAACCAAAAGAAGAACCTGGCATTGGACATCCTTCTGTTTGACTGTTAAAGTTTCCACTATGGAAAGTAATTCCTCTCCACCAAGAAACATCATCATTGTACAATACAAAATTATTGGGAAACCTTAATTTATCTGCATTAACCCCAGGTCTGTCTTTGCTCAATATTATATCATATACACCCTCTGGTATTCGCTTATCTTGGTTTGCGGTAGCAGTTGAAGGACCTCCTGGCTCTAGTAAAACTCCTGAACTTTCGTTTTGAGGAATATGAAAAGTACTGATTGTACCATT
>JAOZPM010000233.1:0-2504 GCA_029932765.1 Bacteroidales bacterium
GCTTTATCTTTCATTGAAGGTGCTCCAGCAACTCCTGTCATATGGCAAGCTACACATGTTTTATCATATACAGTTTTACCATTATCAAGATTTACTTTTGCATCAGAACTTCCAGTTTCGATAGAAACCTGTGGTTCATCATTCATTCCTTTAAGAACCTTAGCAGACTTAGCTTTCAAGTATTCAATAATTTTATCAGCAGCTTCATCAGATACATTTTGATTAGGCATAGCTAATTTAAACTTCTGACGCATAGCTTCGATATCTCCCTCTTTATAATGATCCTGAGTCTCCATCAACCAAGATTTCAACCATTTATCATCACGACGTTTGTCTATCATAAGTAAGTCTGGACCATTATACTCTTTACCAAACATATGACAAGCATTACAACCATGGTTTAAATATTCCATCTCACCAGGAAGCATATTCTTCATTTCTATTGCAGAAGGTTTAAATGCTTGCATTTTCATATCAGCTTTTATTCTTTCAGAATAAGCTAATAATCTTTCTCCTTCAGCTTTTTCATTAAAAGCAACAGTAAAATAGCCTTGAAGAACTCTTCCATCTGCATTATGAATACAATCTAAAAGTAATGGATACATTCCAGCTTTTTCAGCCTTAAAGTTCAATGTTGCAGTTTCACCTGGTCTCCAACGATACATTTGATCGTAAGCAGAAATCTCATATACATAATGATCTAATTTTGATTGACCATGGTTAGTAATATGAATTTCAATATCTTGACCTTGCTTAACATTAATATTAGCTGGAGTAACTTTGCCATCATTAATAGTAGCATATACATGAACAGTATTACCTTTTACTACAACTTTCTCACTTCCCAAATCAGTAGAATAGGAAGAAATTTTATTAGTAGTAATATCAGTACCAACTTTATAAATATCTATAGGTGTATATCTATTAACATCAATCAAAGTTGTATAATGAGGCTCTCCCAATGGTATTGGCAAGTCATAAATAATAGTCATTTTATCTTCTGGTCCACCTTTAATATCAATTAATTGGTGATTTTGAGGATGTAATGGTCCTACTGGATTAAAGCGGTCAATTGACAATTTATTTAATGAAATTAAGAAATCTCCTCTAGGATCTAAAGCATCACCATGAGCAGTTACTAAGTGACCAATATTATAATGAGAAGGCACTGTTGATAATACTTTAAGATCTAAATAATTCCATTTAGTAATTCTTGAGTCAACATAAATAGATGTATAAATTACACCTGGATCATCATCAAATTGGTTATGCAATGGACCTAATCCAACCTCAACACTACCATGAAGAGCATCTTCAAGGCGAATAATAGGAATACCATATTTATCGTGACCTTCAAAGTTTTTGTCTTTAATGGCTTTCATTATTTTCTCAAAAGAATATACCCAAGCATGAGAATCTAATTTACCAGCAACAATAATATAGTTACCCGTTGTAGGATCAACATCAACACCGTGAGGAGATTTTGGTTCAGGAATTAAATATAATAAACCTTCTTCAATTGCAACCTCAATAGGAATTACTTTATGACCATTTATAAGTTTATATTTACCAGCTTTTACTACTTCAGCAGCTTTTTTCCAATTCGTTACGTGAAGGAAATCCACATCACGAGAAGAACATCCAGCCTCAAATGGAGGACGACCACTTTCTATACCACCGATATACATCTCAGAGCAGAAAGAGTTAGTAAATCCCCAACCATAACTAGCTAATTTACCAGCATCAGAAAGATCTTGAGTATAAGGAGGAAATTCAAAAGTAAATGAATTCTCTTCATCAACTATTCCTGTTTCGTTATTAAATTTCCAATAAGTAAGACCACCACGCCAATATTTTTCAAAATTAACCTGATTTAAAGTATAGTACTTTCTATCTAAAGGAGCAGGATACTGACTAGCTTCCATAATATACTCCGAATTTGGAGTAAAGAAGTTACCACCGTGATCACTACGGAAAATTGGATTCTGAACAACTGATTTTAGCTCAAAATCTACAAGGCTTACGATATAAATTCTTGGGTTAGCTTTATCATTAACAGTAATCCATTTACCATTATAAATACCTTCAGTTTCAGAAAAACCTGGATGGTGAGTATCACCCCATAGGATTTCTTGCCCTTCAATAAAACCTTTAGCCATTAGAGCTTTGGTCTCTTTACTATATCCATATCCATTATATGGTTGATAAGTAGTAGTAGGTATATATTTCATCATTCTCATAGAAGGAACAGTGTACATTGGCATATTACCTGCTTGTCCTCCAGAGTTGATAGCTACATACTTATCTGCTACATTATCGGGAGTATATGTCTTAGCCGCAGCCAAAATATCCGCCGCAGTTATTCCTCTTCTTTTTATGACTTCTCCAAAGGACTCATTTCCTCTTGGAGCTCCAATATCACTTGATGTAACAGCTTTGCTATTGTCATCGCAACTTGTAAACATAAGTGCAATGCCAAATAATGCTGCCATCATTCGATATCT
>JAOZPM010000108.1:0-9706 GCA_029932765.1 Bacteroidales bacterium
TCCTTTATCCTTTTCCTTCTCCTTCTCCTTTTACCGTCTTAACCTCCACAACATTCTTTTGATTTTTCCCAGTAATATGATCCAGAGCTTTATCAATAGGGGTTCTTAAGTCCACACCCTTCTGACTTGGCACTGTAGACATATTTCCATCGCGTGATGCAACATATTTCGGAGACAATATTTCTACATTAGCATCATTAAACACTTGCAATAAATTCTTATTTAGCTCTGAATATATTGCTGCCATTTTAGAAGCCTGCTTAGTATATATGTTAAGCTCGTATGTTACATAGCTTTCATCAAGGCTGGTTTGCAACACAAAAGGCTTAGGTGACTTTTGCACCAAGTGAGTTAATTTTGCAGCTTTAATAAGCAATTTATTAACTCTATCAAGCTCCACATCGTAGCCTAAGGTCACAAATGTATGCAGAATAAGTCCATCACCTTTAGCATTAGCAGTAAAATTAACCAAATGATTACTAATAACATTAGAGTTTGGAATAGTAACCTCTTCATTTTTAGCAGTTTTTAGCCTTGTCACCAACATGGTTTTATCAATCACATCTCCCACAATTCCCATCACCTCAACCCTATCACCAATTTGAAAAGGGCGCATATAAGTAATAACGATTCCTGCTACTACATTAGAAACTGCAGATGTAGAGCCCAAAGAAAACAGAACTCCTAGAAAAAGTGACACTCCTTTAAAAGCAGGGGAGTCAGAACCTGGCAGATGTGGAAACATCATTACTAAGCCAAAAGCATATATTATTACTCCTAAAATCTTTTTTGTAGGGCTAGCCCAATCTTTAGGGAAATTCGCAAACTTTATATTTTCAGCTTCTATATCATCAAATATATCATGAGAGACCCTCACAAAATACCTTGTAACATAGAATATTATAATGATAAAAAATAAATCAGGAAGAAAATTAATAAATCCATTTGCTATGTATAATACAGGAGTTTCAATATAAGAATAAAACAAGTGCACCCATCCTTGGGTAGCTGGAATAAAACTAAACATCAAAGGCAAATATGTGAAAAGGACTACTATTAAAAGTATAATTCTCGATGATGAGGATATAAAAACAAAAATATTCTTTGTATTCTTTGGAATAAGATATTTGATAATATTATTGCGTCTTTTTAGCAGCTTTCTATCATATTTCGACAAACGCTTATTTAGATGCCTAAAAACAATATTAATAATAAGAATTATAAGTATTAACCCTACAAAAGTTAGTATTGTATATCCTATACGCTTAAACCATTCCTCAGAAGATAAATTATACTTATAGTTGTATAATGATTTATAAAGAGCAGAGATTCTATTACTAGCAATATTACTAATTGTACTATTTTCGTAGCTAGCATCATTACTGCCTACAGTAAATAACAAGTTCTCATCATAACTAACAGTTATAATATCACCATTAAGTTCAGACAATAAAGTATCCCTCTTTTCATCGAAATTATTTACTAGTGTTTCTAATCTAGCATTCACCATAGAAACACGCACTTGAAGTCTATTGCTATTATAACTCTTCAAAAAGAAAACAGTATCACTTCTCAAAACTACAGGAAGAGAATCCAATACTTTTTCCTGTTCCAAAATTGTATTCTGTTCTTGAATATTTAAAGTATCATTTTTCAGTGTATCACTTTGCGAAACAGCGCAAAATGGAAGAAAAAATAATAAATATAGGGATAGAAATTTAGTCATAATAAAAAATTAAATTTGAAATGTAAATATACTATTTTTATTAAAGCATCTATAATATAACTCTATTTAACAATTATCTTGGAAACGGTATGTTCCTTAGAATCAAATACTACAGTATATGAAGCTTTGGGCCAGTTGCTGATATCAATTATACTATTATCCGACAAACTATTACTTTTTGCTTGATAAATACACTTCCCCAAGATATCATATATTTTAATATTTCCCTGTAGTTTTTGTGATTTATTTATAATAATAATTTTATTACTAACAGGATTAAGGAAGATATTTATATCTTCAGAAATATTTTTAGATTTCTTTATTCCAGATGGGAAATCAATAGAAACAGTATCCTCAAATTCCAGATTGTAATTACACCTTATAAGATACACTCCAGAATGCACCATGTCATAACTGGTAGAAGTCCCTATAATAAGATAATGAATATCGCCATTGGAAGTGTCAGTAGTTACAGAGTATGCATACTCATCGCCCAGCGAACCTGTAGCAAAACCATCAAGCCAAGTACCATCATATCTATTAACCAAATCGCAAAATATATTATCTCCCTCACTACCATATTTCTGAGTTTTGCCAAAAGCCAAAATATTTTCTCCATGAAATGCTAGAGTATTAAATCGAGCTTCCATTTGTTGAGTTAAGGTGCTTTCATTCCAAATTTGCTGATTAGCTTTTGTATATCTACGGAGCAAATAATCTTGGTATAAATCGTTAGTATCGCGTTGGTAACCACCTGCATAAAAAGTAGAATCAGCCGCCACTTTAATATCCATAAAGCAACCATCGGTAGAGTCTTGAACCACTATTTGGGATATACTATCCCCTTGGGAATTACAACGGAATAAGAACGGGTCGTTGGAGCCATTGCCATAATTTTGTGAATTTCCAACACATATTATATCATTATTGGGAGTTTGCGCTATGGCATAAAAGGCATCTTTTTTATCTCCTCCAACAGTTTTAGACCATATAATATCACCGGAAGTACTAATCTTTAGAATCCAAGCATCACTATGTTGATTTGCATAGGAATATGTTTCGCCAACAAGAATAATAGTAGTATCATTAATTAAGGAAATTCCATTCCCATAATCCCAATCTTGCCCTCCAAAGTATTTCTTTGTAATAGTAGTTCCTGAACTATCCATTGCTATAAACAGCATTTGGTATGAATTCCCCGATTCGGATGTAGAAGTTCCAACTATATAGGTATTACCTTTAGAGTCGGTTGTGGCAGCACGAGCAACATCAATACCACCATAGCCCATGGTTTTGTGCCAAGAGAAATTGGCATTACTATCCAAAGCTATATACCAAATATTATTACTACCCCATCCCCACGCACCAGTATTAGCTATAATACGGTATGTTTTATTGGGCATTCGGAAAGCTGCAATTCCTTCGTCGTAAGAGTTGGCACTAAATATTTTAGAGAATGTGCCTTCTTGAGCATAAGAACTTATAAAAAACAATAACCCCAAAAGAAATAGAATAGACTTTGGATGGTTCATTATTGTACTGCTTTTCTGATTTTTACTAACTGACTTAGTAATTCTTCTAGCTGATCAAGAGGAAGCATATTTGCACCATCCGATTTTGCTACAGAAGGATTAGGATGAGTCTCAATAAAAAGCCCATCAACGCCAACAGCAACTCCTGCTTTAGCAATTGTTGGAATTAAATCTGGTCTGCCGCCAGTAACACCAGCTTCCTGATTTGGTATTTGAAGACTATGGGTACAATCAAGCACAACATCAGTTCCAAAGCCCTGCATAGTAGGAATACCACGATAATCTACCACTAAATCCTGGTAACCAAACATTGTACCTCTATCGGTAAGCATTACCTTTTCGTTTCCAGCTTCTCTAATTTTTTGCGCAGCATGTATCATCGACTCAGGGCTAAGAAACTGCCCTTTCTTTACATTCACAACTTTACCAGTTTTGGCAGCAGCAATAAGCAAATCTGTTTGTCGGCAAAGGAAGGCAGGAATCTGCAAAATATCTACATATTGAGCAGCCATAGCCGCCTCCTCAGCAGTATGTATATCTGTTACAACAGGAATATTGAATTTCTGTCCAATTTTCTGAATTATTTCCAAAGCTTTAATATCACCAATACCTGTAAATGATGATAACTTAGAACGATTAGCCTTTCGATACGACGCTTTAAAAACATAAGGAATACCAAGCTTATCGGTAATCTCTACAATACGCTCAGCAATCTCAAAACCCATAGTTTCATTCTCTAAAACACATGGCCCTGCCAATAAGAAAAAATTATTATTTCCTTTATTTTTTATATTTGGTAATAGTTTTTCAATCATCATTCTAAAATTTATAGTTTAATTGTGCAAAACCACCTACTCCTGAAAACTTATGTCCAAAAAAACCAGAAATATATCGGGTTTGCAAATCCACAACAAAATTATCATTTATTTCCATACAAAGCGATACTCCAAAGTTTAATTTTGTATAACCTCCATAATTTGCATTGGCTCCAATATGGTATTTATCCAAAATATGGTATATTGCTCCCAATTGATAATATGGAGAATATAGCCCAAAAAGCTTATGTCTCAGCCTTCCCTTAGCACTAATTTTTCTTGTAAGATAATGCTCATAATAAATATCAATCTCAATAGGTGTAAGAGTTGAGTGACGCCCAATATGACCATTTTCAATAACATAATCGTGTAAGCTATCATTTACTGTAGAGGCAGAAGTAGATGTAGGCTCAGACATATCAAATATATTATCAATCACCACTCCCTCAAATAGTATTTCCTCTTCAGATTCATAAAGCACCGAATTCTTATTCCAATATATAAATCCAATATTTGCAATTTCAAAAACAAACTTATGCTTATACTCCTTTTCTATCTCATAAAATAGATCCAAGCCCATACCAATTCCTTGTATTCTTCCCGAATTTTTTCCAATATATCCTGATTCTAAATATTCAATCTCTCCTTTGAATTCTATTAACTCTCCAGTACTATCAGTATAAAGTTCGGCAGAAGGAGCATAGAATTCTTCAAATTGATTTCCGAAATTTATCGCTATCTGAAAGCCAAACTCACTATGTTTTTCTTCATTTTCCTTAAAAAGACCAAACTTCAGTTGCGTATATTGCATAAAGTTATATGTGGTTTTGCTCAAGTCAGCACTTTCTCCTGCAAAGGCTTTATTGCCATTCATAACTAACAAATATCCATCATCAGTAAAATCAAAATCGTGATGCAAATGCCACTCAATGGCCGTAGAAAAACCCACATTTTTTTTACCAAACAATTCGCCAGTAGACCTACGATATTGAATAGCAAAATCTATGGTATTTCCTATATGGTTTGGGCCATTATCCAATAGTGCATAATTTTCATCAATCAACTCTTGATCAATTGTGCCTCCATAAATAAATTTTCTCAAAAACTCATTATTCAATACTGACCCCAAATCATAATCATATTTTATCTTTATCTGATTTGCTTTATGCAATTGGTGATGCTCTCCCTCAATTTCTATTAATGTATCACTGGCAGTATGCTTTTTCTCAGTATTGTTTTGAGAAAAAGCTTGCATATTAAGAACTACAATAAAAGCTATAATAAGTCTATATTTCATATACAAAATCCCCCACTACTTTAATATCCAAATTATAATGCTCATACAATTTATACTGCTTGTTTTCTATCGAATTAAGCCTTGCTTTAATAAGCATATTACTATTATTCTGCAATGTTCTTAATAACTCCTCTGTAAGTTTTATCCTGATTTCTGATTTAAGAATAGTACTAACAACTCCTGAGCCATCAACCTCAGCACCAATAATAAAAGTATTGTCCTTAAACAAAGAATCTATAATTGCATCCTGGCTATCTAGAATATACATTTGCATATCCAAATCAAAAGGAAAACCATTTTTTAAATATATATTCAAATAACCACCTTTAATTCCATCATCATCAATATATATCTTTGCTTTATCCCTAATCACTAAATTATTGGCACTAAAATTAAGAGGGATTTCTAAACTAACCTTAGCCTCAAGTCCTTTATCAAAATAAATAAAATCGTTTCCCGCACTAATATTCCCAAGAGGATTTATAATACCACTCACCGAAATAAGTAATGAGTCTGGCTGAATCTCTATCATCTCATCGAGGTTAGAATTCGTAATGTCATACTTATAATGTTTAGAATAAACTGGATAATCCTCCATACCACTTTCACTACCTCTTTGCAAATTCAAACTAGAGCCAATAATTGGGTGATTAAGAGATATTTCTGTATTTGTACTATTATTTTTAGATGATAACTTATTAAATATCAGAGTCATGTCTACCCCTAAAAAGTTATATAAATCAAGTGTGGCTTTAGCATTATTAAGATCAAAACTGCCACTTACAAAATTCCCAAAGGTATGAATTGACGAAGATGAAGTAGATGATATATTTTGAGTCCCTAAGTATCCAAAAGCGTATTCAGGAACAAACTCATCAAAAACAGAGACTATCATTATCGTATCTTCAGGAGCTACAATTGCGGTATCGGCATCAGGGTGAATCCAAACTGTAGTTTGTGCATAAAGAGTATTGTAAGCATCATTATTTGGACCTCTAAGGTCAAGGTCGTAATCATCCAGTATAATTTCCTTTATAACGGTTGTTGCTACACCTCCAGTAGCTGCGTCAACTTGCTCCTCAACTTCAAAAATAACTCCATCCTTAGTAGCGCTATAAAGTTCATATTTTACCAATAATGGCTGCTTTACATAATTTGAAACATAGAATTTAAGTTTAGCACGCTTAGCTCTTGATTTGGTGAGTTCCAAAGCTCCAAAATTAACCTTACTTACAGCTTCTTTCTGAATTACTTTCTGCCCGGGAGGAATTGTAAATATTTGGGGCACACTAAAAATATCTACGGCAATGGTATCATCTACTTCAACTATTGAATCCATATTCAACATATCAATATACTCTTCAACCACTACACTCACCGACTGATCAGGGTTAGAAACAATATATTCCGCACCAAATATATCATCAACACCCATTTCGGAAGTAACTATAGGTATTAGCACGTCAGTTTGCCAATGCGTTTCTTTCTTAGCACAACCAATTGATAGCATTATTATAAATAGTAGTAGTATTCTATATTTCATTCTATAATATTTACTTTTCTCTGATATTTACAATACCCCTATTAATTTTACTTATATCACTATCTGTATCCCAAATATTAATAATCCAATTTGCCATATCAGAAATCATTTTCTGACTCACATCACCTTTCTCATTATATTCCTGAGGAAAGGATTTCTCATCACCAGCTATAAATAAATGGTTAAGACCTTTATAAGCTATAAAAGTTTGATCCTTAGATTGAGATTTTTTAGAATTGCAATACCATAAATTAAAATCATTATAAACACTTACCTGATAATCGCGTACACCTTGCATTATTAGCACTGGCATTTGCAAATTATTAATAATTGGTAATGGTTTATATTTATTTAAACTCAGCCAAAAGTCTGTGTCTTTAATCAAAGGTAACTCTACAGTTTCTCCCTTGGCAATATATTCTTCTAATTTCTTTACATCAGCAACTTTCTTTTTCATTGCCTGAATTTCCTTTTTCTCTTCATCACTAATACCATCCTGAGAATAAATATATTTATACTGCTCTATTATTAAATCCTCAAGCGGACGTGCATTTGCTGCAAGCATAATAATAGCATCTACTGATGATGAATTTTGGGCAATAGCGGGGGCCATATATGCACCAAGACTATGACCAACAATTATACGTGGAAGATATTCCAAGCTATCAATCCTACTTGCATAATCTGCCGCGGCAATAGCATCATTCACAACTATATGATTGATATCTGTTTTTAGTTTCTCATCCAATAAACCCTGTTGAGCCAAAAATGAACGCTTGTGATATCTAATACTTGCAATACCATATGCAGCAAGTTTATTAGCAATTTGCTTAAATATTTTATTTGGGCCAATAGTTTCGTCCATATCGTTGGGTCCTGAGCCATGCACAAGAATAACTACTGCCTTTGATTTCATGTTTTTAGGAGTACATAATATAGCTGGAAATTCTATTCTATCATTTACAAAACTAAACTCTGTCTCGTCAAAAGTTTTGGTACTCTCAGCAGCAGCCTGTGCTGTACGATAAGGGATAAAAAATATACCAGCAATTTTATTTTCAGCATTAAAGTTCAGGCGATATTTCAAATAGCTTTTTTCAAACTCTAGTACTTGATCCACTATAAGGTTTCCACTAACCGCTCCAACCACCAAGGTATCAACTTTAACTAAAGCCCCAATTTGCGATGTTATTTGCTTCCAAATAGTTGCAGTAATCTCCGCACTTAGTTTTTCAGAAACAATAGTGTCGTAATTTTGATATAAAGAATCTGATTGTCCATTATTTAACCATTGCAAACTTTGCTCAGCAATTCTTATACAAACAGCTTTTGTTTGAGCTCTCGTTTGCACAAAAGATATTATAAATATGATGAAAAAAATTAATTTTAATAGTTTCATGGAAACATTAGTTTAATCATGCGAATGTATGGTTTTTTTATCAAAATAATCTATGATTATTGTTTTATAATTAGTCATAAATTAATAACCATATTTCTCCCATCTATCTTTTAACCATTGGCGAGTTTGCTTCTCTCTAGCATTATTTCCAGGCTCGTAAATAGCATGTCCCTTTAGCTGCTCAGGCATAAATTCCATATCTATAAAATTACCCTCATGCTTGTGCGCATATTTATAATCATCGCCATAGCCAATATCCTTCATCAGCTTAGTTGGTGCATTTCGCAATTGCATGGGAATTGGTAAATCACCTGTTTTTTGAACCAAAGCTTGAGCCTCATTAATTGCCATATACGCTGAATTACTTTTGGCAGAAGTAGCAAGAAAGACAACAGTTTGCGAAAGAATAATTCTACTCTCTGGCCAGCCAATTTTATTCACTGCATCAAAGCATGTATTTGCCATTAATAGGGCATTAGGATTTGCATTTCCAATATCTTCGGAAGCTAAAATCAACAACCTACGTGCAATAAACTTAGGATCTTCGCCACCCTCAATCATACGAGCAAGGTAATAAACTGCTGCATTGGGGTCGCTACCACGTATGGATTTTATAAAAGCCGAAATAACATCATAATGCATCTCCCCTCCTTTATCGTAGATGGAAAGATTTTGCTGAATAATATTTTTTACCTTTTTATCATTTACAATAATCTTTCCAGGAGCAGAAGTCATAAGAGTAGTAACCACAAGCTCTAAGGCGTTAATAACTTTACGAGCATCGCCTCCTGATATTCTAAAAAGAGCATTGGTTTCTGCAATTTCTATTTTTCTCCCTATTTCTTCCTCCAAAGCCTTAACTATAGTAATAGTAAGCTGCTCTAAATCTTCTACTTCAAGATGTTTCAGGATATATACCTGACAGCGGGAGAGCAATGGCGATATCACTTCAAAAGAAGGGTTCTCGGTAGTAGCACCTATTAGGCGAACTATACCCTGCTCCACTGCTCCAAGTAGCGAATCCTGCTGCGATTTGCTAAATCTATGAATCTCGTCAATAAATAGAATTGATTGCCCAATAGTAAGCTTAGCTTTACTAATTACTTCGCGCACATCTTTCACCCCTGAGTTAATTGCAGAAAGGGCAAAAAAGCTCATATCCATACGCTCAGCAATAATATTTGCTAGAGTAGTTTTTCCAACTCCTGGAGGTCCCCAAAGAATCATTGATGGAATATTTCCACTATCAATGGCATTTCTAAGTATTGCTCCTTTTCCAACAAGGTGCTGCTGACCTAGGTATTGATCAAGAGTTGATGGGCGTAGGCGTTCGGCTAATGGTTTCGACATTCTTTATATTTAATTTATGCTGCGAATATAAGGATAAAAGAACT
>JAOZPM010000109.1:0-9667 GCA_029932765.1 Bacteroidales bacterium
AATGATTTCCCCGTCACACTGAGTGATTTTCCCTAAGGAAAATCGTACCGAAGTGGGGGGGGAATCATTTACACATGGTGATAAGGCTCATTCCTCAAAATACTCATTGCTCTATAACATTGTTCAATAAGCAGTAATCTAATCATTTGATGAGAAAAAGTCATTTGAGAAAGTGCTATTTTTTGCTGAGCTCTTGAGTAAATATCTTGACTAAATCCATAAGGGCCTCCAATAACAAGGCACAAACTTTTTATGCCACTGTTCATTTTATTCTGAAAATAATTTGAGAATGCCATGCTAGAAAACTCCTTACCTTTTTCGTCAAGGAGAACCATGAGATCAGATTTTTCAACTTTTTGTAAGATTAATTCTCCTTCTTTTACTTTTTGCTGCTCAATACTTAGTTTCTTAGTGTTTTTTAAAGCAGGGATTTCAATAATTTCTAAAGGCAAGTAGTTTTTTAGCCGTTTTTGATACTTATCTATTCCGTGTTTTAGATAGTCTTCTTCAGTTTTACCAACGAGTATAATTTTAAGTTTCATTATGAGCTATTAAGTAAGGTATAACTATTAAAATGTATTATTAAAGGTAAAAATAACTATGCTAAACAAAAACACACATTGTTTTAGGTATAAAATTGTTAATCTATTCGATAAATCTTCTCAATACCATTAATTTTCTGAAGTTCCATTATAATATTTTGTAGTTGCTGACTATCGTTTACATAAATACTTGCAGTTCCTTCAAATAGATTATCATGAGTAGTAATAGAAAATGATCGAATATTGATTTCTAATATGCTAGTAAGTACATTTGTGATTTCCTTCATCATTCCAAAGGTATCATTACCATACATCTTTATTCCAGTAAGAAATTGCAATTGCCCTTTATCGCGCCATTTTACTTTAATCACATTATTTCCATATTTCGACATTAAATCGGATGCAAATTTACAGGTTGTGCGGTGAATATTTATAGTTTCATCCTTTTCTATAAACCCAATTACATCATCACCAGGAATAGGTTGGCAGCAATCTGCGATATGGATATATGACTTATCATATTTTTTGGAAAGAAATAGACCCTCAGGTTTTTTCTGTAATTTTCTTTGTATGACTTCTGAGAGTATTGAATCTTCTTTTGCTTTAGGTTTTCTCGAGAATGGGTTGCTAAGATATTTTCTCCATCCACTTTGTTCTTTATTGAACCTAATGAACTCATCCAGATCCTCCTGTTTAATCTTTTTATTTGCAATTTGAGTATAAAGTATATCGTAAGTGGATGTGCCAGTAAAGTTCATAAAACTTTTGATAAATGAATCATTACAATTTAATTCAGATTCAGCACAAAGCTTATTGATAATATGTTTTCCTTTAGCAATAATTGTTTTGTTTATTTGGTTTAATGATTGTTTAATCTGTGATTTAGCTCTTGCGGTAAATGCCCATTTAAGCCACTCTTCATTAACTTTTTGCTTGCTAGAAGTTAGTATTTCTATCTGATCTCCACTTTTAAGAGTTCTATTTAAGGGAACAAGTTGATTGTTTATTTTTGCACCAATAGCCTTATTTCCAACCTCTGAGTGTATAGCATAAGCAAAATCTATAACTGTAGATTGCTTGCTCATGGTTTTAATTTCTCCCTTTGGTGTAAAAACATAAATTTCTATGGAAAACAAATTAAGTTTAAACTGATCAAGGAAATCCAAAGCATCAGAATCTTCACTTTGTAGAAGTTCTCTAATTCGTGTCAACCAATCATCTAATCCAACATCTGTTTTGGCTCGTCCTTTGTATTTCCAATGTGCAGCATAACCTCGCTCAGCAATGTCATCCATTCTTTCGGTCCTGATTTGAACTTCAACCCAGCGACCTTTATCACTCATTACAGTTGTATGTAATGCCTCATAACCATTGGCCTTGGGTATGGAAATCCAATCTCTAAATCTGTCATGTTTTGGAATATAACGCTCAGTAACCACAGAGTAAGTTTTCCAGCAATCAAATTTTTCACGGTTTAACTCACTTTTCAAAACAATACGTACCGCAAATAAATCATAGATATCATCAAAATTAATCTTCTTAGTTTGCATCTTATTCCAAATAGAACTAAGGGACTTATCACGATACTTTATTTTATATTCAACAGATTCTTCGTCAAGGCGTTTTTTTATTGGTTTTATAAAACTGGTTATAAATTTTATTCTTTGGGTATGAGTTTCATTAAGTCGGGCATTTATCATTTTGTATGCCTCTGGATTCTGATATTTTAGCACCAAATCTTCCAACTCACTTTTTACAGTAAATAATCCCAATTGATGAGCTAAAGGAGCATATAGGATGCTGGTCTCGGAAGTTATCTTCATCTGTTTGTGATGAGGCATGCTATCCAAAGTGCGCATATTGTGTAATCTGTCGGCAAGTTTTATAAGAATAACCCTAACATCGTCTGCCAATGTTAGAAGTATTTTTCTAAAATTTTCTGCTTGCATCGATTCTGTTTGAACAAATATCCCAGAAATTTTGGTGAGTCCATCAACAATATTGGCAACTTTTTTGCCAAACATTATCTCTATATCGCTGATAGTATAGTTTGTGTCTTCCACCACATCATGTAAAAGGGCACTTATTATAGAAGTTGTTTTAAGTCCAATGTCTTTGGTAGTAATATACGCAACTTCCAAAGGATGCATAATATAAGGCTCTCCACTTTTGCGGCGCATATCCTTATGGGCATCAACAGCAAAATTGAAAGCCTTTCGAATTAAAGCTTTCTTCTTTGGGTCGGTAACCTTAGCGGCACGAACTATCTGACGATATTTGTTAATAATTAGCCGTTGCTCTTCTTCCTCAGTTTTGTTATATACTTCTACTTGATCCATGAATTTTTATAATAATTAGGGTATAAAAGATATTCTATGATTTGCAAATTTACAGAATATTAAGTTTTGTAAATTTGATATTGCTAAAATAAGTAATATTTACCAAAAGACAGGATTATTTCTTGAGTTATTTCTTGAAAATATTTTTGATATAAATAAGTATTTTAAATTTAGAATTTCTAGCTTTTCTCATTATGTAAAGTTAGTGTAATCAGGAAATTACAATATAGTAACACATTGTTAAAAAACAAGTTAATCAAATTGTGAAATTAGGTGTAATTGACTGCAAAAATCTTTTATATTTGCTAGTCTAATTCAATATATTACGAATAATACATAAAAATGAGTACATTTGTTGCTCAAAATCGTATAATATTTTATGCTAGAAGCTTTAATTACATCAAAGACAAGGATTAAGCTATTGATGAAGTTTTTTCTCAATTCTAATTCGGAGTCTTATTTGAGGAATTTAGAATCCGAATTTGGTGGTTCTACCAATGGAATCAGGCAAGAATTGAATAAATTTGAGTCTGCAGGATTGTTGAATTCTGAGCTTAAGGGCAATAAGAAATACTTTAAAGCAAATATTAGCCACCCATTATTTCCAGATATACATAATTTATTGATAAAACATATCGGCATTGATAAAATCATTGACGAGGTTGTTGATAATATCGGAACTTTATATCAAGTTTTTTTGGTAGGAGATTTTGCTAAAGGAATAGATAATGGACTTATAGACATTGTGTTTGTGGGTGATGAAATAAATAAAAGTTACCTTCTTAATTTGGTCGAAAAGGCTGGTAAAATGGTAAAACGCAAGATTAGATATATGCTTTTTACAAAAGAAGAAATAATACCATATTTTTCTAATAAGAAGGATTCTGACTATCTCCTAATATGGGAAGATGGCAAGCTAAGCTAGAATTTTTAGATAAATTTTAGCAAAATATAAATACCTAGTTATTAGTATATTATAAAACTATAATGTCACTAAGGTGGCGAAGCTATGTAGTAGCGGAAGAAAGAAAGCATTTCGTATTATTCTTTAAATCTGACAAATTATGATTAAAGTAGGAGATAAAATAATAGGAGAAAACCAACCTACATTTATTATTGCTGAGGCAGGAGTAAATCATGGTGGTGATATGGCGGTTGCCAAAAAACTTATCGACTGTGCTGCAGATGCAGGTGTGGATGCTGTTAAATTTCAAGCTTTTAGAGCGGAGGATCTTATTCTTAATAATGTAGAGAAAGCTCCTTATCAGCAAAAGACTACTGATGCTAAGGAGTCGCAATTTGATATGCTTAAAAAACTTGAAGTTTCAAGAGAACAGAATTTTGAGCTTAAAAAATACTGCATAGAAAAAGATATTATTTTTCTTACAACACCTTTTGATGAGTATAGCCTAGAGGCGATTGACGAGCTAGATTTGCCAGCCTACAAAATTGCATCTACGGATACAACAAACCTTCCTTTTTTGAAAAAAGTAGCACAAAAATATAAGCCTATCTTTCTTTCCACAGGAATGAGCTATTTGTCGGAAGTGCAAATGGCTTTGGAAACAATATTCGAATTTCATAAAGAGGTTGTTGTATTGCAATGTACTGCTAACTATCCAATAAAGGATTCGGAAGCTAATCTAGCAGTGATAAATACTTTCAAAAATCATTTCGATATTATGGTTGGTTATTCTGATCATACTGTTGGCATTGGAGCTGCGGCTTTTGCTATTCCTATGGGAGCAAAGGTTGTGGAAAAACATTTTACATTGGACAAATCCTTGGAGGGGCCAGATCACACAACTTCTCTTTCGCCAGAAGAATTGGTTGATTTTGTAAAATTGGTTCGAAAGGTTGATGCTTTTATGGGAACATCCATTAAAAAGCCGAATTTATCGGAAACCAAAACAAGGGCTTCTTTACAAAAGTGCCTTGTTGCCAATGGCAATATTAAAAAAGGAGATTGCTTTACAGAAGATAATATTATTGCCAAAAGAACTGGCGGTATAGGTATTTCACCAATATATTATAAAGATTTATTGGGAATAAAGGCCAGCAAGAATTATAAAAATAACGAAATTATTAGCAATGAATAGAATTGCAATAATTGGAGCAGGAGGACATACTAGGTCTGCTATCAATATTTTAAAAGCTAATTATAAAAATCATCTTATTGAGATATTTGATGATACATTTGAGCAAGATGCTGATGAGCGTATTTGTGGATTAAAAGTGGTTGGTAAGATTGAAGATATTTTGCCAAATACTCAAGTTTTTCTTGCAATAGGTGATAATGAGAAGCGTGGCAAATTTGCTGAAATGTTTGAAAGCGTATTGATTAAAGAAAATATTTGCCATAATAAATCATTTATAGAAGAGAATGTGAGTTTGGGAGAATCAAACCAGATTTTTGCCAATACTTATATCAATTCGGGAGCTAAAATTGGCAATAATAATATAATAAATACCAATGCTATAATTGAGCATGAGGTTGTAATAGGAAGTAATAATCATATCTCTGTTGGATCAATTGTATGTGGAAGAGTAACTATTGGCGATAGCTGTATGCTAGGTGCTGGAGCGGTTATTATTGATAAGATTTCTATCTGCGATAATGTGATAATTGGAGCTGGTGCTGTGGTAGTTAGTAATATTACCAAGAGTGGTACCTACATTGGAACTCCCGCAAGAAAAGTTAAATAAGGCACTACTTTGTTCCTGATAGTCGGGACGGGCTGAGGGGTCTATAAGCTTCTAATTATTGTTTTAATAATCGTAATCTGTGAGTCAGTAATCGGTAGTAATAATGTTGACGACTAATTACAGATTACGGAATACCGTTTACGGATAATATGATTCAAATATAATAAATATATACCTTACTAAGTATATGACATTTATAAATATCTATTAACATAATACAAAATAGAAAGACAGGCTCACAAAGAATTTTCGTTAGACCCATTGGAATTAGTTTTTTTCATTTCATTTATTTAGATCTGTTTTTTTGATTACCCTATACCCTCCATAACCCCTTAAATGATATACATATCTACAGCCTGCGTAAAGCATAATAAAATTAGCGATTCGGTAAAAGAATTAGCTGAAAATGGCTTTCTGAATATTGAACTTTCGGGAGGAACGGAGTATTATAAGGGTTATGTGGATGATTTATTGGAATTGCAGAAAGAGTATAAGATAAACTATATCTGCCATAATTATTTTCCTCCACCAAAGGAGCATTTTGTTCTAAATATGGCTTCTTTAGATGATGATATTTTCAATAGATCTTTAGAGCATATTAAAAGTTCAATAGATTTATCGAAAAAATTAGGAGCAAAATTATTTGCTTATCATGCTGGTTATTTTATAGATATAAAGGTAAAAGAGATAGGTAAGAATCTTAGCAAAGTGCAAATTAATGATAAAAGCATTGCTATAGATCGCTTTGTAAAAGCTTATAAAGAATTAAAAGAATACGCCAAAGATTTGGAATTATATGTAGAAAATAATGTTGTTTCCAAAGCAAATGCTGAAAAATATGATAACGACAATATTTTTATGCTTACAAATTTTAGTGAGTATACAGACTTAAAGAAACAGGTAGATTTTAATTTCCTTTTTGATCTTGCTCACTTAAAAGTAACATGTAATTCGTTTAATTTGGATTTTGAATACCAGGTGGAGAATATGATTAACACAACAGAATATCTTCATTTATGTGATAATAATTCCATTGCCGATGAGCATAAATGCTTTACCGAAGAGAGCCGATGGATTGATATTCTTAAAAAGTATGATTTATCGAAGAAGATAATTACACTTGAAACACATGGTACCATTGAAGAAATTAAAGAATCATATAATATTATTATTAATAGGCTAAAAGTATAGAGAAGGCCTCTGATAATTGTCGGAATAATAAAATTTAAGATTATGAAAAAAGCTATAATTACAGGAGTAACAGGGCAAGATGGATCATATCTTGCAGAATTTTTATTGGAAAAAGGTTATGAGGTTCATGGAATTAGAAGGCGTACAAGTACGTTTAATCTGGAGAATCTTTCGGATATAAAAGTGAGCCCTCATAATAATAGTAGCAATTTTTCCCTTCATTATGGAGATATGACCGACTCTAGCAATCTTAATAGATTGATTGATAGAATAAAGCCAGACGAAATTTATAATCTAGCAGCACAATCGCATGTTCATGTTTCTTTTGAAGTGCCAGAGTATACTGCCGAGGTAGATGCTGTGGGTACAATCAGAATTTTGGATGCCATAAAAGCTAGCGGAATTAGAACTAAGTTTTACCAAGCTTCAACAAGTGAGTTATACGGTAAAGTGCAGGAGGTTCCACAAAGCGAAACAACGCCATTTTATCCACGCTCGCCTTATGCTGTTGCTAAGCAATATGCTTATTGGATAGTTAAGAATTATAGGGAAGCCTATGATTTATTTGCTTGCAATGGTATTCTATTTAATCATGAGTCGCCACGTAGAGGTGAGGCTTTTGTAACTCGTAAAATAACCACGGCAATTGCTAAAATAGTAAATGGAAGACAAAAGAAACTTTATTTAGGAAATATTGATGCCAAGCGCGATTGGGGCTATGCCAAAGATTATGTGGAAGCAATGTGGCTAATGCTACAGCAAGAAAAGCCTGAGGATTATGTTATTGCCACGGGCGTTACTACTTCCATTAGGGTTTTTGTGGAAAAAGCTTTTAAATATGCCAATATAGATATTGAGTGGAAGGGCGAAGGCGTTGATGAGAAAGCTTATGATAAAAAAACTGGTATTATATTGGTGGAAATAGATCCTTTCTATTTTAGACCTACCGAGGTTGATTTGTTAATTGGTGATGGAAGTAAAGCGGAGAAAGAACTTGGATGGAAAGCTAAAACTCAAATTGACGAGTTGATAGAAATAATGATGAAATCGGATTTAGAAAAAGAGAAAAATAAATGATACCAATAGCTAAAGCATGCCTCGATGGCAATGAGAAAAAATATTTAGCTCAATGTGTAGATACTGAGTGGATTTCTTCTGCAGGAAAATTCGTTGATGAATTTGAGAAGCTAAACTCCAGTTTTTACGATACTAAATATGCTGTGGCAGTATCAAATGGTACTGTGGCATTGCATTTAGCACTTTTAGCACTTGGCATAAAGGAGGGCGATGAGGTTATTGTTCCCGATTTCACTTTTGCAGCTACTGCCAATGCGGTTTTATATATAGGAGCTAAGCCGGTTTTATGTGATGTAAAGGCCGATAGCTGGAATATCGATATCGATAAGTGCAAGAATTTGCTAACTGATAAAACCAAGGCGATTATTCCTGTTCATGTATATGGTCAGGCTTGCGATATGGATGAGATTATGGCTTTTGCAAAAGAGAATAACTTATTTGTTGTTGAAGATTGTGCGGAAGCACATGGCGCTAAATTTAAAGGCCAAAGAGTTGGTTCTTTTGGCGATATAGGCTGCTTTTCTTTCTTCGGAAATAAGATAATTACAACTGGCGAAGGTGGAATTTGTACCACTAACTCACAGGAGCTTAATGATAGAATGCGCGTGCTTCGTGACCATGGTATGAATAAAAGCAAAAGATATTGGCATGATGAGGTGGGCTATAACTACCGAATGACAAATATGCAAGCGGCCATTGGCGTTGCACAAATGGAGAATGTGGATATTATTCTTAAAAAAAGAAATGAGATAGAAGCTTTATACAATAGTATATTGGGAAAATCAGAGCATATTATACTTCGTAAAGAAGACAAAGACAAAGTAAACTGGCTATACTCTTTTATGATAAAAGATGCTGACCTTGAAATGATTACAAAAATTCAGGAAGAGTTGAAAAGTGAAGGAATTGACTCCCGATCTTTTTTCTTTCCATTGCATAAAATGCCTCCTTATAAGGATTTGAAGAAATCAAATTTGGATAATTCTATTTCTATTTCTGCAAGAGGATTAAGCTTACCTACATATAATCAGTTAGAATTAACTGCAGTAGAGCATATTGCAAATACTGTTTTATCTATTCTTGAAAACAAAATTTGATGCAAGTTTTAGGAATTATTCCTGCACGATGTGGCAGCAAAAGGGTAAAGGATAAAAATATTAAGCTATTAAATGGGCGACCATTAATAGAATATACTATTGACGCAGCCAAGCAATCGCAAGGCTTAGATAGATTTATTGTTTCTACTGATTGCAGCCAAATTGCCGATGTGTGTAAAAAAGCAGGAGCAGAGGTTCCTTTTCTTCGCCCAGCAGAAATTGCTAATGATATAGCGGCAGATAAAGCTTATTTATTGCATGCTCTGGATTTTCTTAAAAATAATGAGGGTTACAATCCTGATGCAGTAATGATTCTTAGGCCTACTTCTCCTTTTAAAACCGCCGAAATTATAGATAATGTTATTAATTTGCTAAAGAAAACTAAAGCAGATTCTGTTAGAACAATGACTCTTTCGGAGGGTGTTTTTCATCCCTATTGGATGTATAAAAAGACGAATGGCGACAGGGCTATTCCCTTTTCTGAAGAAGCGGCAAGTGGTAAATTTTACCAAAGTCAACTATTGCCAGAAGTGTATCGCTTAAATGGAGTAGTTGATATTATTAGTGTTAACACATTAAGATCATCTAATAATATGTACGGCAATGATATGCGAATTTTGGAACTAGAAGAGGAATTCTCCTTAGATATAGATACTGAATTTGATTTCAAAATTGCTGAACTGCTTATGGCAGAGTGAGCTTATTAGTAATCAGT
>JAOZPM010000110.1:0-9641 GCA_029932765.1 Bacteroidales bacterium
CCTGAACAATTAGCTATTCAAATAGCAAATTTTGATAAATTTGAGGTTCTTATTGAAGCTTACCCTGAGATAACTTTTAGTGCAAAGCTGAAACAACTACAGAAAAAGCCTACCCCTGAAGGTTTCCCTTTATTGTTATTTCTAGACCATACTAATAATCCTGATGATCCATCAAAAGCAAAAATTGGAGCTGGAATGAGTTGTAGAGTTAATATTTCTTTGAAAAGTAATTCAGATAAACCAGAAGCTATTATTATTCCTTTAGTTTCTATTTTTGAGAACCCTGCTGATAAGAAAACTGTAGTATGGGTTATTGATCCTGAATCAAATACTGTAAAAATGCAAACTGTGGTTCTTGGTAGTTTAACAGGTAATAGCTCTGTGAAAATAACAGAGGGTTTATCTATGGGGCAACAAATAGTTATAGCTGGTGTTCATCGACTTACAGCAGGTAATAAGGTTAACATTCTTAAGTAGTAATAAATTACAAGGTGTTTTTATAGATAATAAATAAGACTGTATACAATAATAATACATTAAAAAATTATATTATGAATATAGCTGGATACGCTGTTAATAATAAACAAATAATTCATTTCCTATTAATAGTAACCTTAATAGGAGGCATAATAGCATTTGATAAACTCGGAAAAAGAGAAGACGCACCATTTGTGGTTAAAGAAATGATAATCACTACTCTTTATCCAGGTGCGAGTCAATACGACGTGCAAGAGCAAGTTACTGAAATAATTGAGAGAGAAGTTCAGTCTCATCCTCAAGTAGATTGGATTAAGTCGGAATCTAAACCTGGCTATAGCTATATACGAGTAAGTATGTATCAGTCAATTGCAGGAACAGAGTTTCAACAAATATGGGATGAATTGCGAAGAAAAGTACTGAACGTCCAATCTCAATTACCAAAGGAAGCAGGCACCATAATGGTAAATGATGATTTTGGTGATGTATTTGGTATATACTATGCGCTTACTGCCGATGATGGCTTCTCTTATGAAGAACTTGAAGATTATGCTCAACATATAAAGCAGCAATTAGTAACAATAGAAGATGTTGCCAAAGTAAAATTATTTGGAATTCAAGATAGAATTATAAATATTTATATTTCTGAGCAAAAATTAAGCAATGCAGGAATTACGCCTAATGATATTCAAACTGCGATAACATCACAAAACAAACTAGTAAATGCTGGTAACCTTCAAGCCGGTAAGATAGAAGTTAGAGTTGATGCTATCGGAACTTTCCAATCTCTTGAAGAGATAGAAAATCTTATTATCACAGGAAAACAAGGCAATCAGATACGCCTTCAAGATTTAGCAACTGTAGAGAAAGCATATGTTGATCCTCCATCTATTAAGATGAGAATGAATGGCCTACCTGCAATTGGATTTGGTGTTGCAACAAAAGTTGGTGGCAACTCAGTAAAGATGGGCGAAAAAGTACAAGCAAAAATAGAAGAGTTAGAACTTTTACTACCAATAGGTATTGAGATTAACGGAATCTATCATGAAGATAAAGTTGCTGTAGCAGCAAATAATGATTTCCTTATTAATCTTGCAATTTCGGTTGGAATTGTTGTATTTATTATCTTATTGGCAATGGGTACACGCGCTGGTTTATTAATAGGCTCAAGTTTACTTTTTACTATTGCGGGCACATTAATGTTTATGATGCCAGCAGGTATTGAATTACACCGTACTTCTTTAGCTGCTATAATTATTGCAATGGGAATGTTAGTTGACAACGCCATTGTAGTAACCGATAATGCTCAAATCAGAATACTGCGTGGTATAAAACGGCGCAAAGCACTTGTAGATGGCGCCACCGTTCCTCAATGGGGTTTGTTGGGAGCTACTATCATTGCTACTATTTCTTTTTTACCACTTTACCTTGCACCAAACAATACTGCTGAAATTATTAAACCATTATTTGTAGTACTTGCTATAGCACTAACCCTTTCATGGATTTTTGCACTTATACAAACAACTGTTTATGGTGATTTTATTCTAAAAGAAACTGAAGGTGGTGACCCTGTAGATCCTTATGATACCCCTTTTTATCATAAACTAACTAGCTTTATTGAAAAAATAGTAGAATGGCGATGGGCAACTGCAGGAGTTGTATTAGGTTTATTCTTTATAAGTATCTTCCTTTTCAAAAATGTAAAACAAGATTTCTTCCCTGCAATAAATAAGCAAGAGTTTAAGGTTGATTATTTTATGCCTCAAGGAACAGATATAAATACTCTGGAGAAAGACATAGAAAAGATAGAAGACTTCCTACTTGCAAGAGAGGATGTAAAAAATGTATCTGTTAGTTTGGGTGCACCTCCTATTAGGTATTATCTTGCTACAATATCGTGGAGTCCTCGACCTCACTATGCTAACTTCGTTATTCAGTGTACAGATTTTGTAGCTGCAGATTCTGTTTTAAACCTTCTAAAAGCTCATATTTCAAATAACTTTCCTGATGGATTAGCTGTTTATCATAAATTTAAGGTTTCTCCTTATCCTGATGCTACAATTGAAGCAACTTTTGATGGCCCAGACGAGAAAGTATTACGTGATTTGGCTGAACAAGCTAAAATAATAATGCGTGCTGAGCCATTAGTTGATAATGTTAGAGATAGCTGGGGAGAAAGAACATTTAAGATTGAGCCTGTATATTCTCAGAATAAAGGACGAATTGCAAATGTTACTAGATCAGAAATGGCATATTCAATTCAACGTATTACTGATGGACAACATATTGGCTCATTTAGAGAAAAAGAATATGTACTTCCAATAGTATTAAAAGACATTAATAGAGATAATTACGACTATAGCAACTTTGGTAGCATTCCAATTATGACATCTACAGGCTCAATTGTTTCACTTGATCAGGTAACTGATGAATTAAAACTAGAATGGGAAGAACGTGTAATAATGAAATATAATAGGGAACTTAGTATTGCTGCACAATGTGAACTTACTCCTGGAGTTGGTAATAAGGAAGCTGAAGCCAAACTAATGCCACTGATTGAAGCTATTGACCTCCCTCCAGGCTATACATTATGGTGGGATGGTATATACGAAGACCAAACCGATTCTACAGCAGCTATTATGGCAAATATGGGTTTAACGGTATTATTAATTATTACAATCTTAATGTTTCTTTTTGGTGATATTCGTAAAACAACTATCGTTATTTTAATGGTACCATTGGTAATGATTGGAGTAACATTTTCATTCCTAGCATCAGGACTTTTCTTTGGTTTCTTTGCAATTCTTGGACTTCTAGGGCTTGTAGGTATGGTAATAAAAAATGCTATTGTCTTATTTGACCAAGCAGAATTAGAGATGGTAGAAAATGGTAAATCTAAGTATCAATCTATAATTATTGCAGCAAGATCAAGAGCAATACCTGTATCAATGGCAGCAGGAACTACTATATTAGGTATGATACCTCTGCTACCAGATCCAATGTTTGGCGGTATGGCAGTAACTATTATGGGAGGTTTATTTATTGCTACTATTCTTACTATCATTGTATTACCAGCATTTTATGCTATATTCTTTAATCTAAAGAAAGAAACTTTATAGGTATAAACCCTTTAGAATATTTAAGAAATATTCTAGCAAGTATTGATAAAATATATTATAAAAAAACCGACCAAAATGGTCGGTTTTTTTGTTATTTGCTCAAAACTCAACTCACATCTCCATAATAAATAATACCAGATAATTTAAATTATAAATGGTATAACTGCTATATAATAAATCACTATTCATTATTCTACAATCAATTCATGAGTATTATATCAAATAATACTATCTTAGCTTTTTTGAATAGAATTAAACTACACCTATGAAATATATAGCAATTATAATACTTCTACTAAGCACAATAAATATATTTGCTCAACCCGAAAACATAATGATAAGTAGCGATGGTTCACCAAATGAACCTTCAATTTTTATTAATACGGAGAATCCTGCTTTAATAATGGCAGCTACTAATATTAATAAGATGTTTATTTCGCAAGATACAGGCCGTACTTGGACGCATACTCCCATGACATCAAACTATGGTGTATGGGGCGATCCCGCAATAATTACTGATACATCAGGAAATTTCCTTTATTTTCATTTGGCAAATCCTCCATCTACACAAGGGCATTGGATTGATAGAATTGTATGTCAGAAATACAATGTCTTGCAGCAGCAATGGACTGTTGACACATTTATGGGCTTAGATGGAAGAGATGATTATGCGCAAGACAAAGAATGGATTGCTATTGATAGAACTAATAATACTGTATATTCCACTTGGACTCAATTCGATAACTATGGATCCACAGCTGCAGAAGACAGTAGCAATATTATGTTTTCCAAATCCCTAGATGGTGGTCAATCGTGGAGCTCGGCAATAATTATTAACGAAACTCCTGGTGACTGTATTGATAGCGATAATACAACCGAAGGAGCTGTGCCATGTGTAGGCCCAAATGGCGAGATTTATGTTTCGTGGGCTGGCCCTGATGGATTAGTTTTCGATAAAAGTACCGATGGAGGCGCTACTTGGCTTACTAACGATATTTTCGTTAATAGTTTTACTGGTGGCTGGGATTACGATATCTCTGGAATTAGTAGATGCAATGGGCTTCCTATTACCGATTGTGATATAAGTGGCGGTGCGCATCATGGAACAATATATATAAACTGGAGCGACCAGAGCAATGGCAGTGATAATACCGACATTTGGCTAGCAAAATCTACCGATGGTGGCTCCACATGGTCCTCAGCAATAAAAGTTAATAATGATACAACACAGACACAACAGTTTCTCACTTGGATGGATATTGATCAAAGCACAGGCTATTTATACTTTGTATTTTACGATAGAAGTAATTATGATGATGAAAGAACGGATGTTGTTTTGGCAATTTCGAAAGATGGCGGACAATCTTTTGATAATTACACAATTAGCGAATCGCCCTTCACTCCTACCGATCAGGTTTTCTTTGGTGATTATACAAATATTTCCGCTCAGAATGGAATAATAAGACCAATATGGGCAAGGTTTGATTTAACAAATTATATGTCGGTTTGGACAGCAATTATTAATCCAGAGACTGTCCTATCCATAAAAAGCAAGCCGCTATCAAATAATATTTCATCAAATGTATATCCAAATCCTACTTCAGAAATAGCTTTTTTCTCTTTCAAGATACGCAATAGGACTACTGCTAGTCTTAATGTTATTGATAATAATGGGCGTATTATTTCTAAAATCTTTGAGAATAGACAGTACGAAGCAGGGAAATATGTTCAGGATATAAATATTAAAGAGAATAATATTTCAGCAGGAGTATACTACTTTCAATTTATATCAAAAGAATCGTCTTATATTAAGAAGTTTATAGTAAAATAGCTTTTATGAATAATTAAATATATTGTATGTACTGTTTAACTATTTTTGCAAATTATTAAAAGACGAAAAACATGGCACAACGCGACGGAAAATCAAGAACCGAAAAATACTCTAAAGGACCTAAGAATCATAAGGGAGGCGACTTCTCAAAATTCAATAAAAAGAATAATCCAAAGGCTCGCCCAATGGGTAAGCAAGCCTCAAAATCTGCTCCTAAAAAAGAAGATACAACCATTGATATGATGGATGGTGGCACAATGAGATTGAACAAATATATAGCACATGCAGGAGTTTGCTCACGTCGTGAGGCTGACAAACTAATTTCTACTGGTGTAATTACTGTAAATAGTAAAATTGTAACTGAGTTAGGCTTTAAGGTTGAGGCAGGAGACAAAGTGCATATGGATGGCCAATTATTAATTGCCGAAAAATTACAATATGTACTTCTTAATAAGCCCAAGGGTTTTATTACTACAACTGATGACCCTCAAGAGCGTAAAACCGTTATGGATTTAATAGCAAGAGCTAGTGATGAGCGAATTTATCCTGTTGGAAGGTTAGATATTGCGACAACAGGCCTACTGCTTTTTACTAATGATGGCGATATGGCTAAGAAACTTACACATCCTAAACATAGAGTGCGTAAGGTTTATCATGTATTTCTTGACAAAGCCGTTACAAAAGTTGATATGATGGATATAGTAAAAGGCTTTGATTTAGAAGATGGACCTATTAATGTAGATAAGATTAGCTATGTAGATGGCGATAGATCAAAAAAAGAAGTTGGAATTCAGATTCACTCAGGAAGAAATAGAATTGTGCGTCGTATATTTGAGCACCTTGGATATGAAGTTACTAAACTTGACAGAGTTGTTTTTGGTGGCTTAACAAAAAAAGACTTACCAAGAGGAAAATGGAGAAAACTAAGCCCTGGGGAAGTTGATTTCTTAAAGATGATTTAATTTATTATAATACCTAATTGTAGATCAGCTAGTTTGATTTATAATTCGCATAACATTCAAAAGTCCAATAATTTAAAATTATTGGACTTTTTTTGATTATAAAAATTTATAACAATGATACTATTTTTGGCGCAAAAATAATAATACCTACTATCAAGGTAGCTATTGCTGTAATCAATACTGCAGCTGCAGATAAATCTTTAATCTTCTTAATCATATCATCTTTTTCGGGAGAAATAAAATCTGCAATATTCTCAATAGAAGTATTTATAATTTCCATGGATAGCACCATAGCAATTGCAAATACAATGGCTACCCATTCCATGGCATTAATCTGCAAAACAAAACCTAGAACTATCGCAATAATTGCTGCCATAAGATGAATTCTTGCATTATGTTCCTCGATAAAAACAATTCGCAAGCCATTGAATGCATAAGTGAAGCTTTTTATTCTTTGTTTAATGGAAAAGTTTGATGATTTCATATGTTTATATTTTTAAAGGCCATACCTGTCTGCCATCCCTACGGGAGGAAATCCGACAGGCAGGTGCAGTCGCATGAAAAAATAATCATTGCCTTGTGAGTTAAATAATTATTCTTTGTCATGCTCGTTTCATAACTTATTATTTTATACTCTTAAATCTATAATTTGTAGTTCTTTTATCCCCATATTTTTCAATAAGCAATTTATCTACTGCTAGTTTCAGATCTCTACTTGCAGTTGCAGAAGAAATATTCTTGAATGAACGTAGATAGTCTTGCCTTGAAAAATAATTACTCCCAATAATTTCTTTAAAATATTGTATTCTTTTGGCATTACTTAAACTAACATTTTGATTCTTCAATAAATCAGCAAGAGCCTTTTTTATTATCCCTAACATAAATTCAACAAATATAGTCGACTGACCTTGCTTATCAGATAATTCTAATGCTTGGTAATATTTCTCTTGATTGGCTTTAATCAAAATCTCTATTGGCAAAAATTCAAATATTGGAGAATATTCTTTAAGAATTAATGTTTGCCACAACCTTCCCATTCTACCATTACCATCAATAAAAGGGTGTATAAATTCGAATTCATAATGAAAGACACAACTCTTTATTAATAGCAAATCATCATCATTTTTTAGGTAATCAAAAAGATTATCCATCAGCGAAACAATCATTTTTCCAGATGGAGGGATATGTGATATCTCATTACCTTTCACAATCCCGACAGAAGTTGTTCGAAGTTGGCCTGCATTATCAATTAAATTATGCATCAATACCACATGTGCATCACACATTGATTGCAAATTATATACATCAAGTTTATGAAGATTATTATAAACCTGAATTGCATTTTTAACTTCTACAACATCTTTTTGGGGTGCTAATACGCTTTTATTATCAAATAAATCTGAAATCTGCTTTTCTGATAGCGTATTACCTTCAATCTCTAATGACGATTGAATAGTTTTTATTCTATTTCTTCTGCGTAATTCTGTTGGTGGTTTATATAAATGAGCTGCTTTTATCTCTCCTACTTGTTCTGAAATAGAAGCAATTAAGCCCATTATATTATTCGTAATTTTATATGGTGGTTTCATTTTCAAATATCACTTTATAGTATCATATGATACTATCAAAGATATATATTTTTCAGAAGCTAAGGACTATTTATTAACTTTTGGCATTAAATTCTTCTTTTCAGAATAAAACAATAAAACCATATATCCCAAAAGTATAACTGTATTTACTGAAAGGTGAATTGCTAACGAATCGAAATGTAATTGCAGGCTTGCAAAATAAAGAATTACTGCCAAGCCAAGATATGATAATATTCTACTTATATCGTAAGGTATTGGATAATATTTGCGGCCCAATAAAAACGAAACCAAAACCATAGAGCCATAACAGATAAAAGTAGCCCAGGCTGAGCCCGTATAGCCAATACGTGGAATCCAGTAGAAGTTAAGCGTTAGAGTAACTAAAGCCCCAAAAATAGAAATATAGGCTCCAAATTTTGTTTTATCAGTAAGCTTATACCAAACAGATAGATTATAATAAATTCCTAAGAAAAGATTAGCCATTAATAAAATTGGAATAACTGGTGCTCCTGAGCGGAATCTTTCGCCAACAAAATATATTACAATATCCATATAAAGCATAGTAGCAAGGAAAACAATAGAGGTAACCATCACAAAATACTTCATCATATTGGCATACATCATTTTTGCATCCTTATGTTTCTCTTGAGCAAAAAAGAATGGTTCGGCAGCATATCTATATGCTTGGATAATTATGGTCATTATTATGGACACCTTATAAACAGCAGCATAAATTCCCACTTGAGCCATTGCAATATTCTCTGGCAATAAATACTTTAATAATACTCTATCAATAACTTCATTTACTGCGCCTGCTAGCCCAAAAACTAATAATGGCAATGCATAAACCATCATTTTTTTCCATAGCTTATAATCAAAAGTGATTTTTAGCTTTAACCATTCAGGAATAAACATCACAGTTTGCAAACCGCTTGAAATAACATTACTAATAAATATATAATCAACCTTACTGTCTGCATTATAGTAATTTGCCATCCACTGAACTATGCTATTGTCACCATAGTTCTTAATGAGGAAAGGTATTAATAGAATAAAAAATAAATTAAGTCCTATATTAGAAAATATACCTGTTAATCTGATTGCTACAAAACGCTTTGCTCTTTCTTCTAATCTAAGGTTTGCATAAGGAATAGTATTTATTGAATCAAAAAATAGTATCAATCCCACAAACATAATATACTCAGGCTTAGCAGCATATTGTATAATATCGGCTATACCTTGTTTATAAATGGAAATAAGTAATAAGAAAAATATACTTGTTGTAAAAATGGAAACAAATGCCGTTCCAAAAACCCTCTGTCTATCGCCCGTTGATTTGGCGAAACGGAAAAAAGAAGTTTCCATACCATAGGTAAGTACTATAAGTATCAGTGCAATATAAGAATAAAGCTCTGCAACTTCTCCATAAATTTCCTCTGCCAAAACACGAGTATAAATAGGCACAAGCAGATAGCCAAGTATCCTTCCTATGATACTACTTAAGCCATAGACGGCTGTTTGTCCAACAAGTTTCTTTAGTGGATTCAATTTATTATATTATTAAATAATAGGTTCTAAAATTGTGCTCTCTAATTTTCTTTTAAAAGATTATCGATATTCTCAGCATAATCCAGTGAATCGTCAAGTTGAAAGTTCAATGCAG
>JAOZPM010000111.1:0-9584 GCA_029932765.1 Bacteroidales bacterium
TTCTTGTTGCAGGTAGCGCAGTATTTGGCTCTGATAATCCCATGAAAACCATTGAGATATTGAAGAGAGGGTAGTCTTTAATTATAGCCCTCAGTCCATAGTTGGTAGTATTTTCTCTTAATTTAAGTGTTCTATTTTTAGAGAAGTTCCATTATAATAGTATTTTATGGAAGCTCTTTTTTTGTTATTATTTTCAACGCTAAAAGTTCTGATAAGTCTGTTCTTTTCAAAGATAAAACTATCATGACCAAAATATCCTTTAAAGATAAAATCATCAATGTTTATAGGCGTTAATTCTACTTCTTTATTTGATGTAAATGCATAAATACTTCCATAACTACCACTGCCTGCGGCAGAAGTGAATATAAAAAGCTCTTCAAAACCATCATTATCAATATCATAAAGCTCAATTCTATTAATGGGATCGATATCTTTTAGTGAGATAGGCATTTTATTGCTAAAATTAGCTCCAATAATATCAATATCTACTAAGCTCATTCCTATGGGATTTGATATTTTGAATACAATATCTTTTCCACTAGTAGCTTTCAAAATCTTTACGCTAAAGGGATTTTCTTTGTTGATTTCATTATTTACATTATTATTGGAATCTTCTTGTTGTATATTTTCTGGAGGTAAATAATCCAAATTATCGCAATAGTTAAAAATAAATATTGAGAGTATTATTATAGCTATTCTTATGTAATTCATTATAATCTTATTTTATAAAAAGAATTTTTCCAATTGCAGTTTGCTCGTCCATTTCTTCATCGGTAACAAAAACTAGATATACACCGGTTGCAACACGCTCCCCATTTAAATTTAGGCCATTCCAAATTGCTTGACCGCCAAGTGCATTAGTTTCATATACTAGGTTGCCGTAAGTGTCAGTAATCTTTACATTGGCATTATTAATAAGACCTTTAATGGCTATTGGACCACCATAATTTGGACGTACAGGATTTGGGAATATTGTTATTTCTTTTTCCTGAACCTCAGCTCCTAATGTGGCTGTACTTCTGAATGATATTATTCCATTTTTTGTTCCAAAATACACTTCACCACTTTCATCATCTATGGCAATACTATAAATCTCATTGCTTAGTAAAGGGCTGTTCTCTGTTGTGAAATGATAAATTTGTTCTGAGGCATCTTCCGACATTAGAAAAACTCCTGCATTCTCTGTGGTAAACCATTTTCTATTGGCTCCATCAATGGCGATTCCTGTTACTACTTCCGATTCCAAAAGATATTGCGAAATGCCTTCCTGCTCAATATATATTTGTTGCGCATCGAAGTTTGAACCTGAGAAAACCATACTTGGAGAGTAGAAAACTGCCACACCCTTAGCAGTGCCAACCCAAACGTTGCCTTCTTTATCTAATGCAAGTGCTCTAACATCATTATGGGGTAATTTTCCATTATTGTCAGCCATGCTTAGTTGCTTCTTTTTGTCGTCAAAACTCTCATCGGGAGTTCTATTGTCATTATAAACAATAATGCCTTTTCCTCTAGGAATAATAATCCATTTCTGACCAAAGTCATCAATTATTAAATCTCCAATTTCCTGATCTGTAATATAAGGTGCTAAACTCAAAGCTTTCCATTGGCCACCAGGTTTCATAAAATGCAGAGTATTTGTATTAGCAGAATTTGTAACCCATAAATAATTATTTTCATCAAAGGCTAAGCCAGCTACAGCAAGGTGACCAGGTCTGTTTGACGCATCTTGAAGGGTGCTATTGGTAGTATTATAAATAATTTCAGTATTAAAATCCTTCATTTTTATAATTCCTTTCCCCCAAGTGGCTATATAAATTTCGCTAGAATTACTAGGGTTTACAATCACCTTCATAATATCAGCAATAGTATCAAATACAGCTGTATTGTCTGGAGTATAAGAGGTCCATTCTTGGTCAATAAATGAATAAATACCCTTTCTAGAATATGCATTATCCCAATTATTTTCAACACCTCCACTGGCAACCCATAATTGCCCTTGTCCCCAGCTAATGCTGTATGCATCTTTATATGCTGGCCCACTTGGTTTGAAAAAATCATATTCCCATTGCTTCCAACTGTTCACAAGTGATTGCTTTTCGTCAGCAAACCAAAATTCACCTTTCTGGTCAATTGTTAGGTCATTGGCTAAGGGGCTTTTATCACCATATTTGTATATTAAAAAAGAGTCGAGCATATTATTGTAATAATACTTAATGGAGTACATACTTGCAAAAACTAATGTGTCGCCAAAACTCTTAATTTGTGATGTAGGGTTGTTTGATATGCCGTGGAACTCTTTCCATTGATTAGCACTTTTCTTAAGAATAATATCTGTTCCAAATGCCGAACCTGGTTTATTTATATATAATCCTGAAGAATGAATTGCTATGCAGTTATAAGTACTATTAGGTAAGCTTAAACTATAATCTTTGTTCCAATTGCTGTAGTTGTTTAGGTTGTTGCTATTTACATCAGCATAATATATTCCTTCGGAAGTAGCCGCATAGAATAAACTATCGTCATAATCTAAGTCAAGAATACCAATGGATTTACCATCGGGACCAATATAGTATGTGTCTTTAATTTCTTTTTTCTTGGGATCCAATACTACAATGCCAAAATCGCAGGCTAAATAAACAAAATCTCCTCTAAAAACTATTTTGTTTATTCTTTTGCTTCCTACTATTGATTTACGTTTAATATCTGATAAGTTATACTTTACATCATTCTTAAAAACATCAATATTGGCATTCTCGTATGCTATAATTAAGTAAGCTGTAGATTGATTATACGCTAAAGTAGAAATATTTACATCCGAAAGACCATTGATGGTAGTCATACGGGTGATTATTTCTTCATTACGATCGTAATAAAAAGCACTATATGGTGTTGCACAATATATTCTTCCTTTTTCGCCCTCGCTTACCGCAATAGTCTTTGAGTAGGGAAGGTGCTCGCGCCATTCTTCAATTCCTATTTGAGAAAATGTGTTATTAAGGATAAAAAAAGATATTATTATAAGTATGAGTTTCATAGGTTTATTGTTCTTCTGTTTTATTAACTCAAAGTTTGTTCTTTTATTGCTATTATTAATCAATATTTAGATAGGCCACAAATATATGAAATATATAAAATGGTAATTATGAAAATTAACCTTAAATCTGTAGATTATTAAGAGTAAATAACTTATTTTTGAAGCTTCATTATTTTAATTGATATTTTTGAAAATGCATTATATTAAGAAGATTAACTATAGCTTTGTTTTTGCCCTTATTGTGGTATTAATTTCATTGCTGTATAATTTTCAGGGAATGTTAAACAAAGTGCCGTATTCAATACATCAATGGCGACAATGCGATGGTATGAGTATTACTCTTAACTATTATCAAGAGGGAATGAAATTCTTCCAGCCATCAATGCATTTTCAGTATTCAAACCAAGGTAAAGGAATAGGGGAGTTTCCAATAATTTATTATATAAATGCCGCCATCTGGAAAATTACTGGTCAGTCGAATATTACTGCACGATTGCTAAATATTTTCATTGCATTTATGGGGTTGTTTGCCCTTTATAAAACAGTATACCTTTTGCTAAAAGATTATTTCTATTCCATAATTATACCATTATTTGTTTTTTCATCTACTCTGTATTCATACTACTTAAGTGGTTTTTTGGTGAATGTAGATGCCATAAGTTTTATATTTATATCATGGTATTTTATTGCCAAATATTGGAAAAATAAAAGAATACTTGACTTAGCATTATTCTCTCTATCGGTAACTATTGCTGGAGTTTTAAGGTCAACTGTGTTGCTTGGAATGGCTCCTTTTTTATTAATTTATGCTTTAGAATTTCTAGGAATTATAAAGGCTAAATTATTTGATAAAAAACTCGCTAGTTTTATAGCACTATTATTCCCAATTATAATACTGGCAATTTGGCTAAAATTTGCCATTAACTATAATGAGGCCAATAATTCGGTATATTTTTTAACGAAGCTAAGACCAATCTGGGCTGCCGATTCTATTGAAATAGCACGCATTTTCTCATCTCTTTATAATAATCTATTGCCTGAGTTATTTCATTATAGCGTAGAGATTTTTTTTAGTATTATTCTGTTTTTAGGGTTTATCTTTATTGGCAAACAGAATAAATATTTAGCAATTATTTGGATTACAATATTAATTGAGCTCATAGTATATCTATTATTATGGTTCCTAAATCTTGATGTTCATGATTATTATCTATTGGAAATTATTATCCTTGTTCCTCCATTATTATTAAGTGTTGCAATAGCCCTTAAAGACAAATATATTAAGCTTTTCGATTTATTATTTCTTCGATATTTTATTGCTTTTATACTGCTAGTATCTATTGCATACACATCATTTTCCTTAAGAGCTAAGTACCGAGGTGTTGGCGATAAGAATATTGCAAATTATATATTAAATAAGAAAGATATAGCGTATTGGAATTGGTACCATTGGCATTACGATAATACTTTTAAAGCCTATGAGAGTATAACTCCTTACTTGCGAAGTATTGGAATTAATAGAGAGGATTTGGTACTGAGTATAAAAGATCAGAGTCCAAATATATCTTTATATCTTATGGATCAGAAAGGCTTTTCTTCTTTATACCAAGAGGATAAATCAATAAAAGAACAGATTGATTTTTATACCAAAAGGGGAATAAAATATATAATTGTAAATGATGCTTCTCTAATGCAAGGTGTAGAATTAGAAGAGTATAAGGATAATAAAATTGGAGAGTATAAGAATATTGTAATTTATAAACTATAGCTTTACATATTCGATAAATAATCTTTTATATTGATTAGGCCAAATACATTAGCAGCAGTTAATGCCACTACTACAACAATTACCCATCTTACAAAATTAGCTCCATTTTTGATAGCTAATTTACTGGCTATAAGCGCACCAAGCACATTCCCAATTGCAAGTGTAAAACCATATAAATAATTCACCTGGTCGTTATAAATAAATACAGCTAAACTAAAAGGAACATATAAAAGAACAATAAATACTTTAATAGCATTTGCTTTCACTAGATCATAACCTGCACCTAACACTATTGCTATAAGAAGTAAATAACCAATTCCTACATGAATAAATCCTCCATAAATACCAATAAGAAAGAAAACGAACATAATAAAAGGCGACACCTTTCTTTGGAGTAGGCTCTCACTGCCTTTAAGCCATAGCTGTGGTTTATAGAAAATAAATGCAAGCATAAAAACCATAATTACCACCATTGCTTTCTCAAAAACTTCTTCATTCATATCCACGGCAATCCATGCTCCTATAATTGATCCTATAACACTTGGTATGCCAAGCTTTAATCCCTTTTTCCAATCAAGAATATTCTCTTTCTTAAAACTAGTTGTGGCGGTAAGAGTTTGTAGAGTTATTGCAATACGATTAGTTCCATTGGCTACAGCAGCAGGTAATCCCATAACATACATAAGTACGCTTAATGATATTATAGAGCCACCACCAGCCAATGTGTTTATAAAGCCAACAAATACTCCAGCTATTATTAATGTTATGATTTCGTAAACTTCCATGATAATAATTGGAAAATATTAGTTTAGATATTTTGCTACTATAGGAATTCTTCGTCCCATTCCAAAAGCTTTTGATGAAATCCTTAGAATTGGCGCTGTTTGATATCTTTTATGCTCATTTAAATTTACCATTCTTAGTATTCTATCCACAGTAGCTTTCTCATAGCCCATTGCAATAATGTCTGTAGGTCCTTTATGGTTTTCTATATATTCAAAAAGAATTGAATCAAGAATTTCATAATCAGGCAGCGAGTCGCTATCTTTTTGATCGGGGCGAAGTTCTGCCGATGGAGGTTTAGTAATTGTATTCCATGGAATAACCTCAGTATTGCGATTCATGTATTTTGCGAGCTCAAAAACATCAGTTTTATAAACGTCGCCAATCACAGCAAGTCCTCCGTTCATATCGCCGTATAGAGTTCCATAGCCTACTGCGGCCTCACTTTTGTTGGAGGTATTTAGTAGTATATTCCCAAATTTATTGGAAAAAGCCATTAGTAATACTCCTCTAATACGTGCTTGAAGGTTTTCTTCGGCAATATTAAATTCCAAACCTTTGAAAAAAGGTGCTAGTTCTGATTCAAAAGAATTATAAATATTTTTAATTGGAATAATATGATCTTTTATTCCTAAGTTTTTCGCTAAATCTTCGGCATCTTTTACGGAATGATCGCTAGAGTATTGTGATGGTAGAAGTATTACTTCCACATTGTTTTTGCCAAGTGCTTCCACTGCTAATACTAGCGTAACGGCTGAGTCAATACCTCCTGATAAGCCTAGTATTGCTTTCTTAAAACCTAGCTTATTAAAGTAGTTTTTAATACCCATAACCAAAGCATTATGAATAAGTTCAATCTTAGATTGTAGTGGCTGTATGCTCTTCTCTTGTGTTTCTATTGTGCATGATTCTGTAATATAGAAATCTTCATCAAAATATTTAAGTTCATTTACAATCTCACCATTAGAGTTCATTGCCAACGAACCACCATCAAAAAGAAGCTCTGTTTGCGCTCCCACATGATTTACATAAAAAATAGGTAAATTATATTTTTGGGCATTTTTACGAAGCACATCTTTACGTAGCTCTGCTTGCTTATAATGGAATGGTGATGCCGCTATATTTACTATCATATCGGGCTTAAGACCAATCAATTCATCCATAGGGTTTACAGAATACATAGGTATATCATCTACATTCCAAAGGTCTTCGCAAATAGTTAGAGCTATGCGTTTTCCTTTATATTCTATAATATTAAAATCCGAATTTGGTTCAAAATAGCGATACTCATCAAAAATATCGTAGGTAGGCAAGAGTGTCTTATTTACAATGTATTGAATCTTGCCCTCATTTAGAAAAAAAGCTGAATTATAAAGTCTTTTACCTTTATTATTAGGATTTTTTCGTGGTCCACCAACTATGGCAGCAATTCCATTACAGTGTTTTGCAATATTATTTATTGCAATATCACATTTATTGATATAATCGTCAAATTCAAGAAAATCGCGTGGTGGGTATCCCGAAATTGATAATTCAGAGAATATAATTAGCTCAGCACCTTGCTCTTTAGCTTTTGATATGCTATCAATAATTTTTTTCTCATTACTGCCGAAATTGCCAATATGGAAATTAAGTTGTGAAATTGCTATTTGCATTTCTAATATCTATTGAGTTGAAAATTGTTTGTTTTTTAAAATAAGAAACCTATTGTAAGAGCAAATTTTCTTATAAATGCATTCTCATTGGGTGATCTTAATTCTCCGTCTTTATTCGTTTTCTCATCGTTAAGTGAGCTATTAAGACCATTGTCATATTCTAAATATCCAAAGGCTGATAGGGTTTGGCTAAGAGAATATTCAGTACCAAGGCCCATATTGAATGATACCCTATAAAATGTAGTAAAATCTGCCATATCAATATCATAGGTTTCAGTAACTGAACCATTATGCTCTAATCTGTCGTTGGCAAAGCTGCTTAATGTTAAATTATGACGCAAGCCAATCATAGCAAAATAAGTGAAATAACCCATCTGACTTGTTTTAAGCTTTAAAATAGTTGGTATTTCTATTGAGTTAATATAATAAGTACGGTGCAATGTTCCAATTTCTTTTATTGAACCTACAACATTAGTATCATTAGGGAATTTAAGTTTGCCACCTATTCTGTTAAAATTAACACCACTAGAAAAAGTATAGTTTTCAGTAAAATTATAATCTACAACTAAACCGTAGTTATATGTAAAAGTGCTTCCGTCTTTTTCATAGCCTTGCGTTTTGGGTTTCATCCAGCTAATACCCATTCCGCCAACTAAACCTAGGCGTAAAGCTCTAAACTCCGACTGAGGTACATAATTGTCAATATCCGTACTGTCGCTGCTTTGTGCAAAAGAGTTTATAGATAAAAACATGCTAAAGAATAACACGCTAATAAATGTTCTTACTTTTATGGTATTTGTTATTATCATTACGTTTTTGTTTAATTATTTGTATTTATTTAGTGCTACAAATGTACATTTTTTTATCTATCCTAATAAATGAGTTATTGTCTAAAAAAAAAACTCCTGAAAGTTATTTCAGGAGCTTATTATTATAACATTTAGAAATATTTATAATACAAATAATATTAATAATGCAGTGAGAGTTACTGTGACTAAGAATACACTCGCAATCTTCGATGCTAATACTCCTGTTGGTTTTCTTTTTTTCTTTGTAGACTTAACATTAGTATCTGTACTTTCGTTACCCTCAACTTCATCAACATAGTTATTAGTAAGAGGCTTATACTGCCTAAAGTTTTTATAGGTAGCAGGGTATCCTGTTACACTAACAGTTACGCGGCCAGTTGAGGATGTAATATAATAGTTAGGGTCTATTAATAAATCAGCTCCAGTTCCTTCTAATGCATTTGCTACAGCATTCTTCTTAGCATCTTCTTTGTTTTTTGCTTGCGCAACCCCTGTAATCTTAGTATCACTAACATCCATATCCAACATCATAGGACTCTGAACAATGCCTCTTTTATCAATATCTTCAGTAGCAGCAGAATTTAAGCGGCTCATAGTACTGCAAGAGGAAAGAAATACAAGAAATATAAAATAAATAATATATTTATTCATAATTTATTATTTTTTATCACTAGGAGAAACGGTGTTTAACGACTTAACTTTACCAGCATTTAGCAATGGAATTTCTTTTTTTGTTAATGGTCTGAAATTCTTATAATAAGCAGGAAATCCCGTTACGGTAATTGTAATATTTGAACCAGAAGTAACAGTACTATATGATGGTTCTACTAATAAATCAGCATTTAAAGGTTTTAAAGCTTCTACTACTGCATCAACTTTTACAGAAGCTGTAGCAGTCACTTTTCCTGTAGCTACTCCTGTTACTTTTTTCTCTTTAATGTCAATATCAACAATAACAGTGTTCTGTATTACTCCTGTTTTTGTAATTTCCATTGTTCGTGCTGAGTTAGATTTTGTACTCATACATGAAGTCATAATAAAAACAGCTCCTATTACTGCTACAAATGTTGTAATTTTTCTTCTCATAATAAAATAGATTAGTTAATTTCAAACAAAGGTACTTTTATTCTCTAGTTAAAGTTGTAATACACATACTAATATTACCATTTTTATACTTTAGATTAATTATATACCTAATTATAGGTAGTTGAACCATTGTTCTGATATTCTAGTTTTGAATTATTGAAGATTTATTAATATGGTAGTAGGTTGATAATTAGATATAAACGGATTAAATATTTGTTTGTTTTGTATATGATGCTAGCATGATTTCAATTGAGAGATTCAAGCTAATTTAAGCATTGTTAGTATAAGTGTAATTAATAGTCGTCCCCTAATATTTAATAATAGAGTTTTTTAAGTATTTTGAATTTATACTTTTTTAGCTCTTGAAATAATCTTCAAGAGCTAAAAAAGATGTAACTAATCAGTGTGAATGGGAATATGATAAATAATCGTAATTATCATTAGCT
>JAOZPM010000019.1:0-29015 GCA_029932765.1 Bacteroidales bacterium
GTTAAAACCCGAGGCTATTAATGTTTGACCCATATAAGGTCAATTATTCATAAGTATATTAAGACTCTAATCCTCAAAGCTATCGAGGGTACAGGCATTAAACAACAATTAAGCGTGAATGTGATTTGCAGTATATCAACTTAGCCGTATAAGAACTCTGAAGGAGTTCAACAAAAATAACCACAAATGCAATTTGTGGTTATAAGGACATAAATTATAGAGAACTCTGAAGGAGTTCAAGCGTTTTGTATTTACCTACTACATCTAGCTATGCTATTACAAAGTTGCATTATATATTCTCAAGGCATCGGTATACACTTGGCTTAGTGAGGCATCGTGCGTTGCTACGCTACCTTATAGTGTTCTTTTACTCATCAATTGTTAAGGTCTCAATATAGTATCTCTTTGCTAATCTAATTGTTAACCTAGTATATATGAAAAAATCCAATTCTGAATATTCTGATCTTGAAGGAATAAAGGCTTCAGCTTTTTTGTTTTTATATTTATATAGTTCAACACTTTCTTGTATCCCCTCATTGTCAACACTTACCAATAAACAGTTTTTTAAGTAACTATTTTCAGTTGTATTGAAAATTAAATAATGCTTATTATTTTTGTACAATTCTGAATAAGAAATAAATTTATACTCATTATTCGTTTGTCGTTTGCTAACTTTATTAATATTTGTTATTTGGTTGTTTTTACTAAAACCTACAATATAAATGTCATTATAGTTAAAGAATGAGAACTTTGAATCTGTGGTTTCAATATCTCCATATAATTTTTGCTCAGCAATAAAGTATTTACTACCGTCTGTTTTATACTTTATTCTACTTAAATCATAACCAAAAGGGTCTAAAACAATTCCATTATTTTTTCTTTTATTATAGCTTTTCAATTCTTTTTTACTAAACCCTTTAGTTATTAATTCGTCAGAAAACATATTTCTATCAATTACATTTACAGTTTCAGCATCCATGTCTATTTCAGAAATAAAAGTACCTTTTGCACTAATCTGTCCTTTTTCTGAAAATATACCATAGCCAAATATCTTCTCGTTATCATCCTCTATATCAATACTAATACTTCGGATATCGTAATCTAAAATTGATAAATTCATAAAATCTTTAGATAAGCCTTTGTTAGATATTCTATTAAGCTGATATTTATATCCTGCTTTGTCAACACTGTATGAGATGAAGCCTGAAACAATATTGCCTTTATAAAATTCTTGTGCGTCTGGGTTATTCTTTTTGTCGCTCATTACTCGCCCTAAGATATAAACATCACCATTATTTGCTACTAAAAAATTCTCTTGTGAATATACACCACTAAACTTCGGCAAAAAATTATTTTTCTTCCACAATACATCTAACTCTTCATCAATTACTATTATTCCAAACCTAAATGGAACATGAAGAATGGTATATAAAGTGTAAAATATGGCTAATTTACTTTTATCTTTTGATTGCCTTACCTCGTATCTTAATGATCTAAAATATTTGCTATCATTTTGAGTAAAAATATCTTCAGCTTTTGTTACATTAAGACCGATTTTATCTATTACTCTTATATTTAAAGTATTTTTATTTTCCTTGTTATTGGGTCTTAGACTTATAGCCACCAATTTGTCATTTACCTCAAAAATGCCTTTTGTTTTCTCACGCTTATTAAGTTCAATTTCCTTTTTCTTTAGTGTTTTGAAATTTTTTGAAACCTTCAGCAAACTATGATTATTAGTAACACCACTAACTTGTTGGACAAATAAATCATTGCGAGAATATAAATCGAAATAGTAAAAATCCTTACTTTCATATATCATTTTATAGTCAAATCCTGCTGTTTTAGTTTTATCGGACTGCTCAGTGGTACTATTTATTTTATATTTTATATCCTGAGCAAGAACAAATAATGAGATATGTAATAACAGAATAGAGAAAGCAATGTGTTTCATTTAGTTTTATAGTTAGTTGTAAAAATCAAAAATACATAAATTAATCTCTGATTCTATTATTATCAATATCATTATTAATTATACTGATATTTATATACCTCCTATACATAACACGATATGCAATCGTCGCAATAACGAGGGCAGAATTTGTTTTGTCATCATTTTTGTAAATGCTCCGTGCCTACGCATAACAAAAATACCGCCAAAACCTTACAAAATACTGATTAATAGCCAAGGGTTAAAACCCGAGGCTATTAATGTTTGACCCATATAAGGTCAATTATTCATAAGTATATTAAGACTCTAATCCTCAAAGCTATCGAGGGTACAGGCATTAAACAACAATTAAGCGTGAATGTGATTTGCAGTATATCAACTTAGCCGTATAAGAACTCTGAAGGAGTTCAACAAAAATAACCACAAATGCAATTTGTGGTTATAAGGACATAAATTATAGAGAACTCTGAAGGAGTTCAAGCGTTTTGTATTTACCTATTATACACACCTCCATTATTTTACATCGGGGCTTAATAAATCAAGGGGCAGGAATGCACATTGTACAGGGAAGAAATTCGGATTTGCTAAATATTTATTATGGCCATTCATATTTGTAAGTTTTTTTACTTATTCAATAAATAGAATTATTAAGAATAGAATTCCATACAAAAAAACAAATCCTACACTACAATAAAACCATTATTTTAGCGTATTAAATTATTGCATATAATTATACAAAATGAAGATAAGTAATATAAGAGCTGAGGATTGGAAAATGGATGGAGGAGCGGGTTTTGGACTTATTCCTAAAACCATATGGGCGAAGCTATACCCTGCCGACGAGAACAACTGTATATTGATGAGTAGCAGACTAATGCTAATAGAACAAGATGACAGAAAGATTCTTATTGACACAGGAATGGGAAGTAAGCGAGGCGATAAATACTATAAATTCAAATATATACAAGATACAAATAACTTATCGGACTCACTAAAAGAAGCTAATATAAAGCCCGAAGAAATTACTGATGTTATTGTCACCCACCTCCACGACGACCATATTGGCGGTGCAACATATTACGATAGTGAAGAGATAAAGCTCTATTTCCCTAATGCAACACATTGGGTAAGCAAGGCGCAATGGGATTGGGCAATGAACCCCAATAAACGTGAGGCAGGCTCATATTTTAAAGATAATTTTATTCCACTGCAAGAAGCTAATAAGCTGCAATTGGTGGAAGAAAACGGTGAGTATATTCCAAATATTGAATTCCGCATTTATGATGGGCATACTGTGGGTAATATGGTGCCTATTATTAAATATAAGGATAAAAAGATTGCTTATATGGGCGATTTTATTCCTTATGTGGCAGCATTACCTCTCCCTTATATTTCGGCAAACGATATTCAGCCATTATTAAGTTTAAGCGAAAAAGAAGCGTTCCTAAATGAGGCTGCAAAAGCTAATATTTACCTATATTTTCAACACGATTATTATAACGAACTTTGTACTGTAGAGGCCAGCTCGAAGAGAGTTGTTCTAAAACAAACATATTTACTTAAAGAAATTCTGTAATGAGTAATATTATATTGACAGTAAATAATCTATCTAAAAAATACGGTAAACTTACTGCTGTAAACTCTTTATCATTTGAGTTTAAATCGGGAGAAGTTTACGGCATATTGGGACCAAATGGTAGTGGAAAAACTACAACATTAGCCATGCTGTCGGATGTTATTAGATCAACTGCTGGAGAATACCGTTGGTTTGGCACTAAAATGGGCAGCAACCAAAGGCGAAGGTTGGGAATTATGCTTGAAAAGCCTAACTTTTACGAATACTTATCGGGGCTTGATAATCTAAAAATTGTAGCAGACATTAGAGGTGTAGCACATAGCGAGATTGATGATATTCTGAAACAAGTAGGGCTTTACGAAAGGCGAAATAGTCGTTTCAAAACCTATTCGTTAGGAATGAAGCAACGCTTAGCAATTGGCGCTACTATACTCGGAAACCCTGAGGTGCTAATCCTTGACGAACCCACAAACGGACTTGATCCTGAAGGAATTGCAGAGGTAAGGAATTTAATAATAGAACTTGCTAATAATGATAAAACCATAATTCTGGCAAGTCATTTATTGGACGAAGTACAAAAAGTTTGCACTCAAATGCTTGTTCTTAAAAGTGGGAATAAAATATACCAAGGCAGCGCCAGAGGTCTTGACAAAAACTCGCAGCTAATAGAAATAAAAGCTGAAGATATAGTTAAGCTAAAAAACGCCCTTGACAACAGCACTGACTACATAAAATACGAAGACAATAACGATAGTATATTAGTTGATATTGGTCGTGATAAAAACAGTGCGGAATTAAATTCATTTTTACACTCCAAAGGAGTTTCACTTTCATTTTTAAGTCAGAAATCAGAAAGCTTAGAAGAAAATATTTTTGAACTACTAAAATCTACAAAATGATATTTACATTACTGAAAATAGAATGGAGAAAAGTAGCTAAAAATAGAATTTTTTGGATAATGCTATTTTTAAGTTTTGCGGCACTAATAGCTGCACTACTTGGTTTACAAGAGATTATTGACCAAACAAATAGCAACTTAAAAGACACTCAGTTTGGTGATTTACCACTGCTACCTACCAATATTTTTATATTTCCACATGTATGGCATAATATTGCATTTATTGCTAGGTTTATGAAATTATTTTTAGGCGTTGTAATGATTATTCTTGTTACTAATGAGTACACTTACAACACTCTAAGGCAAAATCTAATAACAGGATTAAGCAAAAGAAACCTTATTTCGGCAAAAGCAATAGACGCAATAATATTGGCGGCAACCTCCACGTTAATACTATTCGTTTTTGGAATAATAATGGGATTTATTAGTACCGAAGAAATTCAATTTAAAGATATATTCCGAAAAATTAATTATATAGGCGCATACTTTATTATGGTTGTAGGTTTTTTGAGCTTTGCAATGATGATTGCCTTTATTGTAAAAAAAGCAGCCTTTAGCATAATGATTTTACTTGTTTACTCATATATTTTAGAACTTGTTTTTGCTTTTAAGTATGAGGATACTTTTGGAAATTATTTACCATTACGAAATTTCAATTTGCTAGTAGAAGCACCAAATATTCCTGCATTTCAAACGATGGGAATTAGTAATTTTGCATATGGAATTCCCACAACTAATTTGATACTATCATTTGTATATATTGGAGTTTTTTGGGGAGTATCATTTCTAATTCTTAATAAGAGAGATTTATAATTATTTGATTTCAGAATGAACTATAGAATAAAAATACTCACATTACTAAAACGATTAGCGTTTGTATTATTACTATTTGTAATAATGCGTAACCTAATGTATATGTTTAATGTGGGCATGTTTCGCCATTTAAGTATAATGGAATTGATGGCGCTAAACTTCTATGGACTTCGATTTGATTTGTCGGCAGTATTGGCAACAAACTCATTACTTATATTACTTTACCTACTACCTTTAGAGTATATAAGTCCACGATGGAATAATTGGCTGCTAAATACTGTTTTTATAGCCATTAACTCCTTAAGTATAACTGCTAACCTAAGCGATGTAATCTACTATAGATTTACGCTAAAACGCACTACCTTTGAATTTATCCATATGTTTCAAGAAGACAGTGGAATGATAAACATTATTTCAGGATTTATTTTCGATTTTTGGTATATTTCTATTCTTGGTATTGCATTAATAATAAGCCTAATATTCTTTAGCAAAAACACGAATATTAAAGAAGATAATATTAGCATATCTTATTCTTTTAGTATAAAGCGGCTTTTGTTTGCATTGTTTTTTCTTAGCATAACAACAGTAGGTGTAAGAGGAGGATTTCAGCTTCGCCCAATTTCTATTATTGATGCAAATAAATATACTAAAACAGAGAATCAAGCATTGGTACTAAATACAAGTTTTACAATTATTAAAACCATTGGAAAACACAAAGTTAGACTAAAAGAGTATTTCCCATACGAGCGAATGGAAGACTTAATAACTGTTGACCATATTCCAAAAGACACTCTAAGCTTTAGACCTTTGAATGTTGTTATTATTATTATGGAAAGCATGTCGAAAGAGCATAGCGCTTACTTTAATAAAAACTTACAGGGAAAAGGCTTTACACCATTTCTGGATTCGCTATGCACACAATCATTAGTTTGCGAGCAAGCTTATGCCAACGGAAGAAAGTCCATAGAAGGAATTCCTGCAATTCTTGCATCCTTCCCTACCCTTTTTAATGACGCCTTTATCTCATCCAACTATTCTGCAAATAGAATTAATAGTATTGCTAGTTTATTAAAAAAAGAAGGATATTCAAGTTCATTTTTTCATGGTGGAAATAATGGAACCATGGGTTTTAATAACTTTATGGCTTCAATAGGATTTGATAACTATTATGGTCGAAATGAGTATAATAAGCCTGATGATTTTGATGGCAAATGGGGAATTTTTGATCATAAATTTTTTAGCTATTTCGAGCAACAATTATCCATAAAACCTGAACCATTTTTTGCCTCAATATTTTCGTTATCGGCACATCACCCTTATACTATTCCTACAGAATTTAAGAATAAATTCCCTAGAGGGCCCGGCGAAATACAGCAGAGCATTGCCTATAGCGATTATGCCTTGCAGCAGTTTTTCAAAGATGCTAGTACTAAGCAGTGGTTTGAGAATACTTTATTTGTGATTACTGCCGACCATACTTCTGAAATAACTGATGAAGATTTTAATAATGAAGGAGGAAAATACGCAATACCTATTTTATACTATATGCCAAAAGATTCCCTAATTGGGCAATATAATAAAACAAGTCAGCAGATAGATATTCTGCCTTCTATTATGGATTATTTGGCCTATCCTAGAGCTTATTATTCATTGGGGAATAGCGTTTTTTCGGATACAAAATATCATGAATCCATATCGTATAATACAGGGATTTATCAATATATTTCTGGAGATGATATTATTCAATTTAGCACTCAAAACGATTCGGTAGTATTGCGCAGTAAATTGCCTCTAATATTAGAAGCAAAGCCCGACACCATTACTGACAAGAAGAAACGTATTATGAGTTTGATTCAAGAATTTAATTATGATTTAATTAATGATAGAATGAAGGTTAATTAGTTATTTCTGAATAACCCAATTATACAATACGTAATTCTATTAATTAAACAGTTCAGATTTATCAACTTTATTCACCGGCTGATTATTTTTAAGTTTTTTACTCACTGCACGATAGGGAGCAATAACAACTTCATCACCTTCTTCCAAACCACTAAGCACTTGATAAAACTCAGTGTCTTGAATTCCGATTTTAATATCTCTAAGCTGTACTTTTCCATCAGAATACACAAAAACAAAGGTTTTAGTTTCGTTCTCTAAAACAACTTTAGAATCATTCTTTTCTGGAACAAACTTATTTTTTGCTTCGCCATTACCTGTCCACGAAGAGGTATCAATACGAGTAGTAACTGCCTGAATTGGAACAGTGACTATATCATTTTCGTAAGTAGTTAATATTTCTACACTTGCCGACATACCGGGTCTGAAAGGCGATAAATTAGGATTTTCTAAATCCAATAAATCATTATATGAGGAAATAAGAACTCTTATTTTTACAACAAAATTTGTAACCTGATCAGTTCCCTGTCCCGAAAGATTTGCCGAATTTGCAATCTCACTTACCAAACCTTTAAACTTGCGCCCCAAGTAAGCATCAATCTCAATAAGGGCTGTATCGCCAAGGTTAACTCTTATAATATCATTCTCGCTAACATCTACCTGAGCCTCCATATTATTAAGATTAGCAATACGCATAACTTCCGATCCTGAAGAAAATTGTGACGCACCACTAACACGCTCACCTACTTCTTTGGATAACTTAGATACCGTTCCATCCAAAGGCGAATAAACAGCCGTTTTAGTAAGATTATCCTTAGCCTCGCGCAAAGAAGCCTCTGCATTTTTTACTTGATATTTTGATGATTCCACACTCTGCTTAGCAGCTTCAACATCAGCTTTTGCCACCTCATAAGTAGACTCTGCAGCCTCAAAATCAGAATCCGATATTACTTCCTTATCATGTAATTGCTTTTTCCTTTTAAAATCATTCTCTGCCTTTAGAAGTTGCGATTTGCTCTGCGAATACCTTGCCTTTGAATTTGCCAAATTAGCTTTTGATGAATTCAAATTAGCACGAACTTTATCCATAGAACTCAAATAAATATCAGGATTAATTTTTAGCAATAGTTGACCTTCCTTTACGCTATCACCCTCCTTTACAAAAATACCTTTTATCTCGCCCGAAGCATCAGGAGCTATAAGAATTTCTCGCTCTGGCTGTATTTTTCCGCTTGCTGTTATTGATTCTATAATACTACCTATTTTTACCTCTTGCGTGCTTACTTTTAGCAATTCTTCAGACCCTAGATGGCCCTGTTTTTTGGCAACTACAAGCACAACTACAATTATAGCAGCTATGCTTATCAGTATAATATTTCTCTTTTTAGTATCTTTAGTTTTTTTCATTTCTTATATAAATAAACGTCTTCTGAATAAAAAATATCTTATTATAATTTTAGCGGTTTGCCAGAATAAAAATCCAACACCTTAACCCTAAATACATAATTAAATTTAGCATTAAGCATTTCACTAGTGGCAATATCGAGTTTTATTTTTGAGTCATTATACTCAAAGGCAGTAATAATTTTGGCAGCATACCTCTGTTCTGCATAATTAAAAGCCTCCGACAATGCATCTACTTGCAGAGCAGAAGCCTCATATTGCTTATAAGCCGATCGAGCATCAGCATAAGCCTGCTCTATGGTTTGTCGCATTTGCCATTTAGCATTTTCTAAATTTAGCTCAGCTTTCTTTTTTGCTATTTCGGACTGCCCTATTACCGAGTGAGTTTGCAAACCATTAAAAATTGGTATTGATAAGTATAATCCTATGGAATAGTTCTTATTATCTATCAACTGATCGTCCCATGCTTTAGGCCTAGTATTATACGTAAAATCGGGAGTTAATACAACATCACCACCCATTGTAATATCCCCATTAGGATTAAAGCCTGTAAGTACTGGGGAGCCGTCAAGAATGCTATTTGCTCCAGAATAACCACTTCCCAAACTAGCAGAAATACTTAGATTTGGCGAAACTCCTCCTTTTGATATACTCAAATCTTTATGTGCACTCTGAACGCGCATATCAGCACTTTTAATTTCTGGTCTATTCTCCAAAGCATATTGGTAAACTACATTTGGATTTTGAAGCTCGCCAAAACCATCAACAAGCTCCATATCAGGAGCTGTAATATCAAAAGCTGTATCGCCAGGTAAATACATCATCTGCTTTATTTTCAGAACAGAAAGCATAAGTTTATTCTCCGCTTCAATCTCTTGAGCTTGCTCCGTTGCCAATTGCGATTTTATATTATACAAATCACCCTTTGCTGCACTTCCTGCATTCACAAGTTTCTCTGTTCTATCTACCTGCATCTGGGTCAAACTAAGTTGATCAGTTTTGTTTTTAAGATTCTCCTTATTATAAAGTATTTGTAGGAAAGCAGTTGTTATATCCATCGCCTTCATATCCTCTTGATAATCCATATCGTAACGCTGAGCAGCCAATTCTAGCTTATTTTTCTTTACAGAATTAAGAAGTTTAAAACCATTGAATAATGTAAGGCTCGATTGTAGATATAAGTTTACAGAGTTTGTTCTTGTATCGGCAAATTGATTGGTATATCTATCCACACTCTTTCCCCAATTCACAACATCATTTACATTAGCATTTAGGCTTGGTAGCATTGTAGCTCTCGAACGAGACAGGTTATACTCCTGAATCTCTAATTGAAGTTTGTTCTGCTGTAAATCTAGATTATGAGATTGCCCATATTCTATACATTGCTCAAGAGTCCAAACTGACTGAGCTACAGAATATTGCTGAGCAAGAACAATGCTTAGAATTAATATTAACTTATATTTCATTCGTGATATTATTATTATCTATATTCTATTGCTATAATATTATTACTTTAGAGCTCAAATTTATTACTATTTTTAAAGCAAAATATTTATTTATTTCTAAAATAAAAACATATAAAATGAGATATTTATTAATCCTAATAATAACGCTAATAGCATTAAAATCAAATGCTCAAGTACAATGCTCACACTTTAATGTAATAACTAAAGCAAGCGCATCGGATAGTATTGACGTATTACACTATAATATTGATTTGGATATAATATATCTAAGTCAGCACAAAATTGAAGGAAATACTACTCTTAGCATTATTCCAAAAGCTAATAATACTAACTTTATTTCCCTTGATTTACAAAGTTTAATTGTTGATTCTATTATTATTGATAATAATACAATTATGAACTGGACTTATAATGATACACTCATTTATATTCCACTGAATAGCAGTATAAATACTACCGACACTATCATTTGTCAAGTATTTTACCATGGCAATCCACAGAAAGACCCATCGGGCTGGGGAGGTTTTTATTTTAGCAACGACTCTACCTTTGCTTTTAATATGGCAGTAGGAATGCAGGACGACCCACATAATTATGGTAGAATTTGGTATCCTTGTGCCGATAATTTTACCGATAGAGCTACTTATGATTTTGAGATTACGGTAAAAAATAATAAAACTGCTATTTGCAATGGCACTTTATCAAATACCTCCACAGCTACAAATACTAAAACTTATACTTGGGAGCTACATAATGATATTCCAACATATTTGGCAAGTGTCGCCATTGGTCCATATGTGGCTGTTATGGACACATTTATTTCCATTACTGGCGATAGTATACCTATTTCAATTTATGTTACTCAAGATAAAATAGCTGCTGCAAATGGTAGCTTCGAAAACTTAAAGCTTATTCTCGAAGCTTTTGAATACTACTACGGGCCATACCGTTGGGAACGCATTGGTTATGTTGGAATTCCTTTTAACTCTGGCGCAATGGAGCATGCCACAAGCATACATATTGGCTCTGGCTATATAAATGGCAGCAAAACTTACGAAACACTTATTGCTCATGAGCTCAGTCACCATTGGTTTGGCAACTTGGTAACCTGCCATAGTGCCCCCGATATGTGGCTAAACGAAGGCTGGGCTAGTTTTTCGGAATCAATGTATCAGGAATACGTATATGGCCGCGACAATTATGTGGATTATATGCGTGATATGCATTATAATGTTATCAAAAGTGCACATATTAGTGATGGCGGTTATAGAGCAGTTGCAGGAGTGCCACATGACTATACTTATGGCAGCACTGTATATAAGAAAGGTGCTACTATTGCGCATAGTTTAAGAGGATATTTGGGAGATGACAAATTCTTTAGTATGCTAAGAGCATATATGTCGCAAAAAGCTTTTAGCGATCAAACTTCTATTCAGTTTAGAGATTTTATTACTTCCAATACAGGTATAAATATGAACGATTTTTTTGACTCATGGGTTTTTGAAGAAGGTTTCTCAGAGTTTTATGCAAACTCTATGACAATTGCTCCATCGGCAAGTAGTCCTTATGCTGTAACTATAACGGCACGTCAAGGACTTCATCATAAACCCAATTATGCAAATAGCAATAGAATGCCAATTACATTTATGGATGATGCATGGAACAGAAAAGATACTATCCTACAATTTTCTGGGCAAAGTGGTAGCGAGGATTTTAATCTTGATTTTGAGCCTACAGTTGTTTTTACGGACTTAAATCACACTATTGCTGATGCAACTATTGACTACGATTTAGTAATAAAAAATACTGGGAATAAGGATTACTCTCAGTTATATTTCAAAATGGAAATAGCGCAAATAACTGATTCGGCATTATTTCAGATTACACATCACTGGGCTGCACCCGATACTGCAGGCACATCCTACGATGGGATGAGAATTTCCAATAATAGATATTGGACTATTGCAGCAAACAATACTGATAATTTTAAAGTGAATGCTAGTTTTCGTTATTGGAGAGCTTCAGGTCTCGATAATCAAATTATAATATCGCCTGATGATTCTGTAGTAGTATTATACCGACCAAATGCCGAGTTCGACTGGCAAAAGATAGCTTTTGTGAAAAGTGGAAGTTGGGTAGCAGGTTACTTAAAAGTTGAGGATGCTAAACCGGGAGAATATACAATTGCTGTCTACGATTTTAATTATTTAAGCATAGATAATACTTCCATAAAGGATTTAGAAATAAAAGTTAGCCCTAATCCTAGCGACGCTATTTTCAATATTGAGGGGGATTTTAGTTTTCCTGCTCATGGAATAATCTACGATACCATTGGTAGAGTTGTTCATACTTTCGACTTTGTAAATAATGGAGATAACAGCTCCTATAAATGGGAAGCTAATGATATTGCTAATGGGTCGTATTATATCAATATCTTTAAGAAAGATCAAACATTAATCTATAATTCAACAATTATTAAAAGGTAGGATTAACAACTTAAAAATAAAAATAATTATGGTAACGATTTTAATTTTCGGCTTATTATTTGGCTTTCTAATGCAATATAGTAAGGTTAATAGAAATGATGTAATAAGTGGAATGGCAACTTTAGAGGATTTTACAGTTATTAAAACTATAGTTCTTGCAATAGGCATCGGTATTATTATACTTGGTTTAGAAATAGGATTGGGACTAGCTTCCTTTCATGTAAAACCATTAATTCTGGGAGGTATTATTCTTGGAGGATTACTTTTTGGATTTGGAATGGCAATATTGGGGTACTGTCCTGGAACACTCGCAATTTCATTAGGAGAAGGTTCTATTGATGCATTTGTAGGTATAATTGGCGGATTGATTGGCGGATTAGTTTTTACTCTATTATTACCATTTATTGGTAATTTTCTTGGTCCCAATTATGGCAGTATTTCATTAAATTCACTTATGGGAACTAATTCTTTATATTATATCCTTATTACATTTATAGGATTATTAATGATAGTTCTAGCTTTTTGGATAAATAAAAAAGAAAGCACTAAAAGTGATAGTAAATGGGTTGTTACTGGTATTGGATTAGGAATATTGAATCCAATTGTATTTTTATCCATCACAACTAATAGACCCATTGGCGCATCAACATCTTTTCCATATTTAGCAGATCTATTATCAGGAATAACCAATAATGATTATTTTGCAAAAATTGAAACTCCTGGAAATTGGGAGTTAATATTCTTGAGTGGGGCATTTATTGCAGCTCTTCTTATTTCCCTAATAAAAAAAGAGTTCAAGTTTGCTCTAATATACAGCCGATGGGAGTACTATAAAGGATCGTCTGCAATAAAAAGAATTATCTGGGCCTTTATTGGTGGATTTATTCTTGTTTTTGGAGCAAGAATGGCTGGTGGTTGCACAAGTGGGCATATCCTTTCGGGGGGAATGCAAATAGCAGTCAGCAGCATAATTTTTGCTATTTTTACATTTGTTGGTCTACTGGCTATGGGCAAATTATTTTATCATAAATAAATAAAGCTCTTATTATTCGAAACCAAAAACAATAAAGACTAGTTAATCTATTCACTCACAAAGTGAAAGTTTTACTATCTTTGAATTTCAATAATAAAGTGAATAATTTTGACAATGAACATAAAGTATTTTCACCAGCTTAGATTTACCCTAATAATAACTCTACTTTTTATTATTACAGAGCCTGTATTTTCTCAAAAGATAATCATTACTGAGAAGAATGCCGATTGTAATTCTGCCATTGATATAAGTGGAAGGATGAATATTGCCGCCTCAGCACCAATTTCTTACGGAAGCATTAATGAAATAAGTTCGAATAAAGGAGATATTTACTACTTTGAGAATGAGCATTATACTGTTTGGTATAGTTTTGTTTCAGAAAAAGATGCTTTATTAAGCTTTACAATTAGCCCAGATAAAGCTACTGACGATTATGATTTTATATTATTTGAATGCCCAACAAACGATTGCTGCAATGGCATTAAAAATAAAACCATTAAACCCATTAGAACAAATATCTCCCGAACTAAGGTATATGCTGATGGCATTACAGGGCTTAACGATTACGCTATTCAAGAGTATGTGCACGAAGGCAAAGGCGATAATTTTAGCAAATCAGTAGTTATAAAAAAAGGTGTAAAATACATTCTACTGCTCGATAATGTATATGGTGGCACTGGTGGTCATTCCATTAGTTTTGAATATGGACCTATAAAAAAAGAACGTATAAGAACTACTAAGCCAAAACTGAATCTAAATATTGTTGAGAATAAAACTAATAAACTCTTAGAAGCCGATATTACTATTATTCACTTTGATAAAGACCATAATACGGATACTACTATTAAGAGTGGCTCTTCGTTATTTATGCCATTAAATATTGGTGAATTTTATGAACTAAGAATAAAGAAAGACAACTACTTACTTGAGGAATTAAGCATAAGGGCTCATAATGACGACTCCCTTATTACAAAAACTGTGACATTAACAATGGCCAATGTGGGAGCTAGTTTTGAGCTAAAGAAATTATATTTTAGAGGAGGAACAGCACAATTTACTGGGCAGTACAAAAATATACTAATGAAACTACTGAGGGTTATGAAAGAAAACCCATCATTGAAAATTAAAATTATTGGCCACGTAAATAGGCCTAATGGCAGTTACCGACAGAAGAGTGAAGAGTATTATAATCAACTATCTATAGATAGGGCAAAAGCAGTTTCAGACTATCTTATCAAAAGAGGGATATCTGAGAATAGGCTTGATTTTTATGGAGTTGGATATTCCGAAATGATTTACCCTGACGCTACCAAGCAGAGCGAAATGCAGAAAAATAGACGTGTCGAAATTATAGTTACCGATTTCTAAAATCAAAAAAACTTATTAGAATTATTTATATTTATTATTCTTTTTTTATATAATTTTGAAAATTGAATTAAAGCATTAAAATCCCTAATAAATAAATATTTATAAACTCATTACAATAACAAAATACAAACAATAAATGAAAAATATTTTTTTAAGTATAGCCCTGATATTTGCAGTGCTTACTGCATCATTTGCACAAGCAAAGACAAATACTGAAACTGAAAAACAAATTTCTCTTGAAGACATCTGGAAATATTATAAATTTATGCCTAGCATGGTTCGTAGTTTTAATTCCATGAATAATGGCGATTATTATACTATTCTCAAAAAAGGCAATTTAGAGAAATATGCATTTAAAACAGGCGAACTTGTTTCTACAATTTTGACAACTGACGAGCTTAAGGAGAAAAACAATGGTGTAGATTTTATGTTTAGCGATTATACATTTAGTGCTGACGAATCAAAACTTCTGCTAATAACTAATAAAGTTGGTATTTATCGCCATTCATTTACTGCTGAGTATTATGTATATGATTTAAAGGCTAAGAAACTAGAAAAAGTATCGGAAAATGGAGCTCAGCAATTGGCAACATTCTCTCCCAAAGCTGATAAAATTGCTTTTGTACGCGAGAACAATATCTACATTAAGGATTTAACTTCTGGAGACGAGAAAGCCATTACGACTGATGGCGAAACGAATAAGATTATTAATGGTGCTTGCGACTGGGTTTATGAAGAGGAATTCTCTTTTACCGATGCTTTTAAGTGGTCGCCTGATGGTAGTTTTATTGCTTTCCTTAAATTTGATGAATCTGATGTAAAAGAATATCAGCTAGAATATTTCGGGCAACTATATCCTGAAATATATAAATATAAATACCCAAAAGCAGGAGAAGATAATTCGATAATAAGCGTTCACACCTATGAGCTTGCTAGTAGCAAAACCAATACTATGGATATTGGAGAAAATACTGATATCTATATTCCAAGAATTGATTGGACTACTAAAAACACTGAGCTTTCTATCCAAAGATTGAATCGATTACAAAACCATTGGGAAATACTTTTGGCAGATGCTACAAATGGCAAAACGGAGGTTCTTTATAGCGAGAATAATAAATACTATATCGACATTACCGACAACCTTATATTTATGAAAGATGGTAAATCTTTTATCTTTACTTCGGAAAAAGATGGTTTTAACCACGTATACCTATATGGCATGGATGGCAAAGAAAAAAAGCAGCTTACCAAAGGAGATTATGATGTGGAATCACTTTTGGGAGTTGACCAAAAGAATAATAAGCTATATGTTAAAGCAGCATATTCATCACCAATGAATAGAGAGATATTTGAAGTAAATATAAAGAATGGTAAAATGAATAAGCTTTCTAATATTGAAGGTACAAATAGTGCTGTTTTTTCTTCTAATTTCAAATATTTTACTAATACAAACACAACTGCTAATACACCACATTATATTAGCATGAATAATGTAAAAGGCAAAGAGTTATACGTTCTTGAAGACAATAGTAAGTTTAAAAATACCATGAAAGAATATCAATTTACAGATATGACATTCTTTAAAATAAAAACTACTGATGATATTGAGCTTAATGCTTCTATAATAAAGCCTAAAGATTTTGATGAAAGCAAGAAGTACCCTGTATTAATGTTTGTATATGGTGGACCTGGCTCACAAACAGTAAAAAATTCATGGGGTTGGTTTAATTATGCATGGTTTCAGATGCTAGCGCAAAAAGGATATATTGTTGTTTCTGTTGATAATAGAGGAACTGGTTTCCGTGGTGAAGAATTTAAGAAAATGACTTATCAGCAGTTGGGAAAATACGAAGTAGAGGATCAAATAAATGCTGCAAAATATTTATCATCTCTTGATTATATTGACGGAAGCAGAATTGGAATATTTGGCTGGAGCTACGGTGGGTATATGAGTACATTATGCATGACCAAAGGAGCTGATTATTTTAAAACAGGAATTGCTGTTGCACCAGTTACTAATTGGAGATATTACGACAATATATACACTGAAAGATTTATGCGTACTCCACAAGAAAATGCTGACGGTTATGATGATAATAGCCCAATAAGCCATGTTGAAAAACTAAAAGGGAATTACTTATTAGTACATGGTATAACTGATGATAATGTACATGTGCAGAATTCTATGGATCTAATATCCGCACTTGTTCGTGAGAATAAAGAATTTGATATGCAATTTTATCCAAACAACAATCATAGTATTTTTCAAGGAAGAAATACTAGATTACACCTTTATAATAAAATGACTAAGTTTTTATTAGAAAACCTATAATCATATAATAAAACTAAAGACGGAAGGGTAATGATATTCTTCCGTTTTTTTTATTCTAAAAAACAATAAATATATGGAAGGAATAATAAAATTTACTGCCTCAAAAGCAAACTCTAAGCTAATTTCAAAAGAGGAATTTGAGACAATAAATCCATCTCGTAAGATATGTTTTGACAATAATTATATTGGTGTGGGAGCCGATGGAATAGGTTTTGGCAATATAAGTTTCAGAAGTAATGACAATAACGAATTTATAATTTCAGCATCAGCTACGGGTAGATTTTCTACCCTTATGGCGCAAGATTACTCCCGTATTATTTCTTTTGATATCAGCAATAATGCATTAGAATTTGAGGGCGAGAAACTAGCATCTTCAGAATCGCTTTCGCATGCAGCAATATATAAAAGCAATAAAAAAATAAATGCAGTTATTCATATTCACAATAGTAGTTTATGGGAAAATTATATTAATAAGCAACCCACTACCCCACCAAATGCTGAATATGGAACACAGGCAATGGCCGACGCAATTATGTCTATCGTTAATAATTCAGATAATGCTTCAGGAGTAATAATAATGGGAGGACATAAAGATGGAGTGCTATCGTATGGCGATACATTAGTTAGCTGTATTAAATCATTAGACAATCTTTTCTTGTAAAAAATATTACTACTTTTGCCACATGGGGAAATTTACCATTTTACTATCTTTTATTCTAGTATTTAGCATTAGTGCTATTACAAAATTGCATGCACAAAAAACCGACACACTTTTTCATACAAATGGTAATGTATTAACTGGTGAGGTAAAAAAATTCTCTCAAGGCTTGCTGTATTTTAAGATGGACGGCATGGGCACAATAAAGGTTGAAAATGAAGAGATCAAGAGTCTTATATCAAATAAGTTCTTAAGAATACTAACAAAACATAATGAAGTCTATTATGGCGATATTGATAGTTCAAGCAATTGGGGAGAATTAAAAATTGGTCTATTAGACCAAAGAGACCTTATAAGAGTAACTGATATCACCGAGATATTTCCAATTAATAATACATTTTGGCTAAGACTTGATGGAAGAATGGATTTAAGCCTCGACTACTCTAGTGCTACAAAGATGTTTAGAGTTAATGGTAGTGGACAAGTAAATTACCGAAAGGAAAAATGGTATTGGAAGTTTAAGTATAATAATCTTGACACATGGCAGGAACTTGATTCCTTAGAATATACTTCCAAATCTGATATTGAACTATCCAATGAATATTTTATAAGTCCAAGATGGCGCTTAATAGGGACTGTTGGTAAAGGGTCAAATACTGCTCTAGGACTTCAATCACGTTGGTTAAGTGCAATCACTTTCAAGAATTATATAATGCAAACTAACCGTACATTCTTAGATTATGTTATGGGTCTTTCTGCTAACATAGAGCGCGGTATTGATAATACAACATACAGCACAAATTACGAAGTAGTTCTTGGAGGAAATTTTTCCGTTTTTAAATATAAAAGTCCTGAAATTTCCATAGATTTTTATGCAAACGTAATTCCTAACTTAAAAACTAAAGGAAGATGGCGTTTTGATAGTGGGCTTGATGCAAGAGTAGAAGTATTTGCTGATTTTTATATCTTTGGCAAAGTATACTTCCAATACGATAGTATGCCTGTTGATGTAAATGCACAGACAAAGGATTATAACTTCTCCACAGGATTTGGATATTCTTTTAATTAATCATCCTATTTCGTTTATTTTTTTAATTTATTTCTCAATTAAAAAATACAAATTAACACCAGTGTTATTAATAAAACATAAATATATCAGTTTCATTACTGACCTCTCTAGTAAATTTATTATAAAACCTTAATTATCACGTACTAGTATTTACAATTAATAATAGTAAGATTAATGTTGACAAATAAATGTTAATCAATAAACAATATTTATCTATTTTTGTGAAGTTAATAACACTAAACAAATTATAAAATATGAAGAATTTATTATTAATCGTAGTCGCACTAATAATAAGTGCAAGCATCAATGCACAAGTATTGAAACCATACATTCTGGGTTCGGAATGTGGCAAAAGCTTAAAGGAAACTAAAGCAATGGTAATAACTAATCTTAAAGCTGAAGGATTTAAGATATTGGGGGAATATAACCCAGCTTATGATGCAAACAGAAGTATCATAATAATTAGTAATTCTGACTTAACTAATGCTGTAAAGAAAGTAAAAGGCTTAACAGGTTTTGCAGCAGCACTACGTGTTGCTCTTACTGTAGAAGGCGGAAAAATACAAATTACTTATACTAATCCTAAATATTGGGGTAATGCATATTTCAGAGATGATTATCCAAAGGTGAGTTCAAATTACGATAGTTTTGCTACAAAGTTAACTTCTGTAATGAAAAAATCAGGTAAATATATTGGCACTCCTTTCGGATCAAAAGATGGACTTTCTGTTGATGATGTTAGAGAATATCAGTACACCTTTGGAATGCCCGATTTTGATGATGTGATTGAACTAGAAGATTTTGATTCTTTTGCAGCAGCAAAGAAAAAAGTAGAGGGAAACCTTAAGACTGGAATCAATGGCCTTAAATTAGTTTACAGCATTGAAATTCCTGATACAGAGCTAAAACTTTATGGTATTGCATTAACTGCTAGTGATGGAGAGAAAGAGTTTTTGCCAAAAATAGATTTAGGCTCACCTAAACATACTGCATTTTTGCCTTACGAAATATTAGTTAAAGGCGATGAGGTAATAATGATGCATGGTAGATATCGTATAGCATTAGCATTCCCTGATTTAACAATGGGTACTTTCTCCAAAATAATGTCTACTCCTGGATATATTGAAGATTCACTAGAAAAAACTTGTAAATAATATTCTGTATTTAATTATCAAAAAAGAAGAGGTTAGCAAATTTATTTTGCTAACCTCTTTATATTTTACTAAATATATTACGATTCAGATCTCTCTAAATCATTATTATTTTTTGATTCTACTAGATTTAAAATATATCATAATAATCTAGTAGACTCATATTTTTTAGTGCTGAACACCACCTTCACCGTGAACGTGACCATGCTCTAGCTCTTCTTTAGAAGCATCTCTAACACCAATAATTTCTATTTCAAAGTATAAATCTTTACCAGCCATTGGGTGGTTAAAGTCCATTTTAACTTCAGTTTCATTAACGTCCATAACGATACCATCCATACGGTTGCCTTCAGCATCCTGCATAGGAAGTACATTTCCAACTTTCAACATCTCAAGATCTAAAGCTCCTTCGCTTTTAAAAACATCAACAGGTAAAGTAAGAACTGCTTTTTCATCAATTTCGCCATAAGCGTCAGCTGCCTTAATTCCAAACTCAGCTTTATCACCTTTAGTTTTTTCACTTATTTCAGTCTCAAACTTAGGAATCATTTGACCAGTACCATATAAAAACACCATTGGGTCTTGCCCAGTTGTTTCTTCAATAATATTTGCTTCTTTAGTACCTTCCTTTAATATATAATGAAGGCTAACTACTTTATTCTTTGTTATCATATCAATTATTTTTTTTAATAATTTAGAACCGCAAAAGTATATAAAAGCTTCACTTGCATCACATAGAATTTCATTATAAAAAATACTCCAAATACAAGCATTAAATTCATAAATTTGCAACTTGAATTTTATAATAATAAGAAGATGAAGTTATCATATAATTGGCTTAAGAAATACATTGATTTAGACATTGATGCAAACGAATTATCGATACTACTTACCGACTGCGGGTTGGAAGTGGAAGGCATGGAAAAGTTTGAGAGCATTAAAGGTGGTCTTAAAGGTATAAAAGTAGGAAAAGTTATAAGTTGCGAAAAACATCCTAATGCTGATAAGCTAAGTAAAACCACAGTAGATTTGGGAACTGGCGAATTGCTTCCAATTGTATGTGGCGCGCCTAATGTTGCCAAAGGGCAAACTGTATTAGTTGCCACTGTAGGCACTACTCTATATGATGGCGACGATAGTTTTGTTATAAAAAAATCAAAGATTAGAGGCGAAGCTTCCATGGGTATGATTTGCGCCGAAGATGAACTTCAGATTGGAGAATCTCACGATGGAATTATGGTTATTGACGACAGCTTTGAAACTGGTGCCGATGCTTCCAAATACTTTCCTGTAGAAATTGATTATGTATATGAAATAGGATTGACACCTAACCGTGCCGATGCCACTTCGCATATTGGCTCGGCTCGTGATTTGGTAGCAGTAATCAATCGTTTTTATCCTAATAAAAAACTTAAACTCAACAAACCTTCAATTGAAGATTTTAAAATAAACAACACTAATCTTCCCATTAATATTGAGATAAAGAATACTGATGCTTGTGCTAGATATTCAGGACTATGTATTGAGAATATTAAAGTAGAAGAATCTCCAGAATGGTTAAAAGTAGCTCTTAAAGCTGTAGGTTTACGACCAATAAATAACATTGTGGATATTAGTAATTATGTACTAATGGAAACAGGGCACCCACTTCATATTTTTGATTATGATAAAATAAGTGGTGCTAAAGTTATTATTAAAAACTTAAAAAACGATACCAAGTTTACTACATTAGATGATGTAGAAAGAAAAATGCATAGCGAGGATTTAATGATTTGCGATGCTGATAAGCCTATGTGTATTGCTGGTGTATTTGGTGGTGCAAATAGTGGCGTAACAGCTACTACAAAGAATATATTTATTGAAAGTGCATATTTTGATGCTGTGAGTGTTCGTAAAACTTCTAAACGCCATACACTAAAGACAGATGCATCATTCCGTTTTGAGCGTGGTGCCGATGCCAATATTACTGTTTATGCATTGAAAAGAGCTGCTATGCTTATTCAAGAAATTGCAGGAGGAAATATTGCTTCAGAAATTAAAGATGAATATCCTCGCAAGCTTAATAATTGGAATGTAGATTTGCGATACGATAAGCTAAATAAACTTATTGGTCAGGAAATTGACAGAACAATGGTTAAATCCATCATTAAGGATTTGGATATGATTATCCTTAATGAAGATGACGATAAACTTACAATTGAGGTTCCTACTTTTAAAGTAGATGTAACTCGTGAGGTAGATGTTGTAGAGGAAGTACTTCGAGTATTTGGCTATAATAATATTGAATTCGACACTCAAATACGTTCTTCCATAAACTTTATTGATAAGCCTGAGAGAGATTATATACAGAATCTAATTTCTGAATTCCTAGTTTCAAATGGCTTTAATGAAATAATGAATAATTCGCTTACCAAAGCTTCCTATTTTGAGAATAAAGAAGGTTTTCAAGCATCAGATAGTATTAAAATTCTAAACCCATTAAGCTCTGAGCTAAATGTTATGCGTCAGAATCTTGTTTTTGGAGGTTTGGAAAGTATAAAACGAAACATCAACTATAAGTCTTTTGATATTCGATTTTTTGAATTTGGAAAACATTATAAAATCCAGAATGAAGAAGCTACTGATGTTACAGAAAAATTTCATGAGAGCACACACTTAGCATTATTTATGAGTGGTAAAAGTGCCAAAGAAAACTGGAATTACAAACAAAGTGACTCTAACTTTTATGATTTAAAAGATATATTTATAAAGCTGCTCGAAAGATTTGGAATTTCAACTGACAAACTTAAAGTTAAGGATAGCACTGATAATAACTATGCTTTCGCTATTGATTATATATTTGGCAATAAGCTAATGGCTACAATTGGTAAAGTTGCTAATAATTTAAGTAACGAATTAGATATTAATCAAGAAGTATTCTATTTAGATATAAATTTCGACAATTTGCTTTCGATACTTAATAAGTTTAAAGTACAGTTTACTGATATGGCTAAATTCCCTGCAGTACGACGTGATTTAGCACTATTAGTAAGTAGTAATGTGAATTACGATCAAATAGCAACAATAGCAAATAAGGTTGATAAAAAACTACTTCAGAATGTAAATCTATTTGATGTTTATGAAGGGAAAGGCGTTGAAAACGGAAAGAAATCTTACGCAATTAGCCTTGTTTTTCAAGATAAAGATAAGACACTGAAAGATAAAACCATTGATAAAATAATGAAAAAGATTATTTTTATCCTTGAAAAAGAATTGGGAGCAACACTTCGATAGTTTTTTTTAAAAAAATAACTGGGAATTTATAAAGGTGATTAATAAGATGTTATTAATCACCTTTATTTTTTTTTACAAATGATAAATTCTATCTATTTTTGTTCAAAACGAATTATTATGACAAAATCAGAACAGAAGTACATAGAACTAATGAAAGGAATGCATGAATTAGGTGCTGAAATTCCAGAGACTATTAAGAGTTTTAATGGAATACATAAGGCAATTGCAAAAGACGAAAGCCTTACTATGCAAACCAAGGAATTAATTGCTTTGGGCATTTCCATTGCCATAAGATGCGAAGGATGTCTTATTTCTCATACAAAACAAGCACTAGAAAGTGGAGCTACGGTTGGCGACATTGCTGAAACTATTGGAGTAAGTGTGATGATGGGCGGTGCTCCTTCCATTGTATATGGAACTAAGGCCCTAAGTGCCATGAAAGAATTTATGGAGACTAAAAATAAGAAAGCTTAGTGAGTTAATCGATACTTATAAAACCAAAAATGGTGAGATTTAATAAAAAATCTCACCATAATATATCTTTTGTTTAAGGTCTTATCCCTTTTTAGTAGTTTCTGCAATCAATTTTTTCAATAGTTCAACTACTTTTTCATCATCACGAATTATCAGATTATTCTCATCATTATCAAAATCAGAATACATTATTCTTAATAATTTAATACCTCTATCGCTTAAAACCTCCTTTTTACGATTATCATAAATCTCGCGCTGCTCTCTCCTACTAATTCCACTATTAGTTTTTCTATCAAGCTTACCCTCATCAGCTTCTTCCGAAAACTTAGGATCGTACTCAATAACTAAACTAGATTTCTCATAAAAGGCATCCAAAGGAAGCATTGTACGAGCATGCCCATCCTTATGCAAATCACCCACAAGGAATTTAAATCTATGCTGACGAGCAGATTTTTGCTCTAGAACTTCATCGCATAAACTCAGCACATAAAACTCATCACTAGCTTCATGCTTTTTAAGAGCTATCTCTTTTTTTGTTGGGCCATCATTTATTTTAATCAAATCGCAATCTGTTTCTGGTCTTCTAAAATACCAATAAACATCTTTTTCTACTCTATGTGCAAAAGCCAATGGAACTTTATCTAGAGTTTTTTCTTTATCCAATTCCCGAAGAACCTTACGTAGTGGCAAGCCCTTTCTAATATCCTTATTAAAAACACCTGCTTTAACCATTAAAGGCATAATGCTTTTTAGGGCAATACAATTTACCTCTTTATTCTCCTTAAAAAATGAGTCTAAAACCTCATTAATTTTATTCAATATATCGTTGTCCATCATTTCAATTTTACAATTATTAATTATTGCAAAAGTAGGAATAAATAGTGAGGTTAATTTAAAGGAATAAAATAACCTAAATATTATCTAATAAAGATAGATTAAGTGGAGAAATCTAGTCTTTTTAGATAGATTTCTCCACTTTATAAATATATCAAGTGGAGTAATCTATTGTATTTTATAAGATTCCTCCACTTGATATTAATATTTTTTATATCTTTGTGCTGATATATAAAGAATTACAAAAATGGATACAAGAATATTAGGCAGGGATATAGAGATGCGTATTTTTGAGAAATTACTCAACTCAAATGAGCCAAAGTTTATGGCAATGTATGGAAGGCGACGAGTAGGGAAAACATTTCTTATTCGCGAATATTTTAAACAACATATTCAGTTTGCATTTACAGGTTCTTTCGAAGAAAGTACTAAAAATCAACTCGACAACTTTTTTGGAGAGTATATTACACGAACAAAGGGCAAAAAAGAAACTAGCAAGCCTAAGAACTGGAATACAGCTTTTGCATATCTAGCAGACTATTTATATACTTTAAAAGGTCGAAAAAAGAAAACCGTCGTATTCATTGACGAATTGCCATGGCTCGATAGACCAAAATCGGGTTTTATTACCGCTTTGGAATATTTTTGGAATCAGCATGTATCACAAATGAATCATATAATACTGATAGTATGCGGGTCCGCAGCCTCGTGGATGCAACGAAAACTTATGAAATCCAAAGGTGGATTACATAATAGAATTACCAATAGAATAAAACTTGAGCCTTTTACACTACAAGAAACTGAAGCTTTTTTGAAGTATAAAAAAATAAAATTATCACGCTACCACATTATACAATTATATATGGTAATGGGAGGAATACCATTCTATTTAAATGAACTAACCACTGGCAAAAGTAGCGAGCAGCTAATAAATGAACTATGTTTTAACCCAACAGGGCTACTATCAAATGAATATGAGCAGTTGTATTACTCCTTATTTAAGAATGCTGATAAACATATGCGTATAATTGAAGCATTAGCGGCATCTCCTAACGGAATGAATAGGGAAATACTAATTAAGAAATCAAAACTTGGTGATGGTGGCATCTTAACAAGAGCAATTACTGACCTTTACGAAAGTGGCTTTATAGTAAAACAGTTACCTTTTAACAAAAAAAAGAAAGATACCATATACAAGCTAATTGATTTATATTCACTTTTTTATATAAAATTTATAAAAGGAAATATAACTAAGGATAAAAATAGATGGCAAAAGATAGCAAATACAAGCAGCTTTAAAGCATGGAGTGGCTACGCATACGAAAATATTTGCATACTACATAGCGAACAGATTCTTTTCAAACTAGGACTTAGAGGCACCTATACAGAAATATCATCATGGCGATTTGCAGGCAATAAAGAGCTTAGTGGTACTCAAATAGATATGCTTATTAATAGAAAAGATGGAATTGTAAATCTTTGCGAAGCCAAATTCACAGAAAAAGAATTTATTGTTACTAAAGAATATAGCAGCAAACTACGACAACGAAGAGCAATATTTGAGCACGTTAGCAAAACAAAAAAAGCTGTTGTAACAACACTTATTTCAACATTTCCTGCAATAAAAAATGAATATTACTTTGAAGAGATTAACTCTGAAGTAGAGATGGAAGATTTATTTGTGAAATTATAAGAATATGGAATGTGTGATATGAGTCATGTGTGATGTGGGTTATGTTTGCCATTACAAAGATTAATCAAAAAGCCCCTCTATGTGTTCTATATAACTATGTGTCTTATGTGGTTCATTTTTAAAAAAAACACTATAGATTCAACAATTAAAGCATTCAACAAAAAGCATATCTTTGCGCGCTCAAAACAAAAATAAGATTTTATGATCTCCATTGACGGATTAGCAGTAGAATTTAGTGGTAAAACACTTTTTAAGGATATAAACTTTGTAATAAATAACAAAGACAGAATCGCCTTAATGGGCAAGAATGGTGCTGGCAAATCCACTTTACTAAAAATTATTGCTGGAGTGCAGCAACCCACTAGAGGCAAGATTTCAGCTCCCAAAGATGCTATTATCTCATACCTACCACAGCATTTAATGGAAGAAAGCAATCGCACAGTTTTTGAAGAAAGTTTGCAAGCCTTTTCGGAAAACTTAGAGATGCAGAAGCAAATGGATGAGCTTAATAATCAACTAAGTAGCCGTACAGATTATGAGTCTGATGAATATTACGCTATTATTGAACAAGTTTCGGAGCTTAGCGAAAAAATGTACTCTCAGGCAGAAATAAATTATGATGCCGAAGCAGAGAAAGTGCTTTTAGGACTTGGTTTTACAAGAGGTGATTTCACAAGGCCATGTGGTGAGTTTAGTGGAGGATGGCGTATGCGTATAGAACTTGCTAAAATATTGCTTCAAAATCCAGACTTAATACTGCTTGATGAACCCACAAATCATTTGGATATAGAATCGGTACAATGGTTAGAAGATTTCCTTGTAAATAGCGCAAAGGCTGTTATTGTAATATCTCACGATAGAGCTTTTATCGACAGGATTACTACCCGTACCATTGAAGTAACTATGGGTATGATTTACGATTATAAAGTCAACTATTCTAAATACCTAGGTTTACGAGAAGAGCGCAGAGAGCATCAGCAAAAAGCAGCTGAGGAACAGAGGAAATTTATTGCCGATAATCAGTTATTTATTGATAGGTTTAGAGGTACATTTTCTAAAACCAACCAGGTAAATTCAAGAATAAAAATGCTTGAAAAATTAAAGATTATAGAAGTAGATGAGGTGGACACATCACGATTAAGACTTCGCTTCCCTCCTTCGCCACGCTCTGGGAAATATGCTGTAATTACTGAAGATTTATCCAAATCGTATAGCAATAATCTTGTTTTTGATAAAACAACATTAAGTATTATACAAGGAGAGAAAGTAGCCTTTGTTGGAAAAAATGGAGAAGGTAAATCTACACTTGTAAAAGCCATTATGGGACAAATAGATTTCGACGGAGAGCTTAATATTGGTCATAATATAAAAATAGGATATTTTGCACAAAATGAAGCTAGCCTACTCGATGAAACATTAAATGTATTTGACACCATTGATGAAGTTGCAAAAGGCAGCATAAGAACAAAAATTAGAGACTATCTAGGAGCATTTATGTTTAGCAAAGATGATTGGGAAAAGAAAGTAAAAGTACTATCGGGAGGAGAACGCACAAGGCTTGCTATGATAAAACTATTGCTAGAACCTGTAAACCTTCTAATTTTGGATGAGCCAACAAACCACCTTGATATTCGTACTAAAGACATACTCAAACAAGCACTTATGGACTATGACGGAACTCTTATTTTAGTTTCTCACGATAGAGATTTCCTTAATGGAATGGTAAGTAAGGTATTTGAGTTTGGCAATAAACGTATAAAAGAACATTTTGAAGGAATAGAAGAATTTCTTGAAAGGAAAAAGATGGAACATCTTAAGGAATTGGAAACTGCAAGCAAATAGTAATTCCATATAGTGCTGCAAAAAAATATATTTTTATATTATTATCTACATTTTAGAAATTTTAAGCACTAATTACAACCTGCATAATACATAAATCTAATTATTTAGTATGTATTTAAAATATAAATACAAAAAATACAATATACATAATGGCATTAACAGCCCTAAGCTCATTGAGTTTCAGCGCCATACATAATGCCACAGAATAAAGGAAAAATATTTTATTTATTTTACAAAAAACACTTGTAAGATTAGAAAAATATATTACTTTTGCAACCGCTTTAGAGATAAAGCAGTTCTTAAAATTCTTGGTCCGGTAGTTCAGTTGGTTAGAATACCTGCCTGTCACGCAGGGGGTCGCGGGTTCGAGTCCCGTCCGGACCGCTCAAGAATTAGAAAGCTTCAAAACTTAAGTGTTTTGGAGCTTTTTTTGTTTATAATAATAAATATGTCATACTATACTTACATTCTGTTTTCTGAAAAACTAGGTTCTTTTTATAAAGGATCTACTTCTAATATTGTGGATAGAGTTAATCGTCATAATGCAGGGCGTGAGAAATATACTAAAAAAGGAATACCTTGGATTTTATTATGGTATGTTGAGAAACCAACAAAGTCTGAAGCGTATAATTTTGAATTGAAATTAAAAAATCTATCGCGCAAGAGAACTGTTGATTTAATGTTAAAATATAAAGATGGCATTGCGGGCTCTGACGAATTGCTTTTAATAAAGCAATTGTCAGAATGCTGACTTTTACGTCAGCATTCGAGTCCCGTCCGGACCGCTCAAGA
>JAOZPM010000112.1:0-9269 GCA_029932765.1 Bacteroidales bacterium
AAAATCTTAGGAGCCATATAAATAAACATTATAATATAGTTTAAATACTTATTAATTACCATATTATTAGTACTTTGTGGTGTATAAATATAGTGACAAATAAATGTATTTACCCTATCAAAAAAGATTTTCTAAAAATTTCTTACTCTAAAAACAGAAATCCTTCAAGAGATATGATTACCAAAGCATCTTAAGCGATTAATCTCAGTCCGTGATAATTATTATCACATTAATTAATGTAACTAATCTATTGACATTAAATAATATACCAAATAATAGAATTTATTATCTAATCTTTTATCTCCTCAAAAAAAACAATCCACTAATTTCACTGTTTCATAAAAATTTGTGAAATTTATGAATAGCAAATATGAATTAAAATATTTGATAATTACTTGGTTTTAAAAAATGTATTATTCTACAAGCATTTTTAGAATTGCTTTTGCTATACAACTTACGAGTTTTCAGAATAGAATAATGACTGTAATTGCTGCAGGACAATTTCTACTAACAACCATGATCCTCGGCGTTAAAATATTTGGTATTGTATTGGGCAAAAGTCCATTTGTATTATAAAGAAACGACCTAAGTACATGACAAAAATATTATGTTTGAACTAAAGCCCATATAAGACATAACTCATTAGGCAGGGCATTCCCTTCGATAAACTCAGGATGACAGCCCTGACTAATGAATACAAAGTTCTACGGGCTTTAGCCCAAACATAAAAACTAGTAGAGTAGTTATTCATATTTTTTTGTCATGTGCTGAGAGAAACGACATAAATAAATTAGGAGAAGAGTTTTTTAAAGATCCCTATTATTTATCACAAATAACCGATGGCAACGGAATAAATCCACTATTAAAAACTATATGGACAGTGTCGCATCTGCCATTATTATTTTTGGGTTATACTTTATTTATTATTGGAGTATTGGCAGCCTATTCTAATAGTAAAATCATGATGTATTTGTTTAGAGTTTTTGATTTTAGTTTTGCTAAAACATTTGACAATATAACAGATTAATGATAATTCTTTCTAGATTCTCAATCCTAATATTTACTTTGCCCACACAGAACCTAGTAGTAGCAATTATAATTTAAAACCTCAATACAAAATCTTGTTTTGTAAAATCCTTATTGGTTGATATTAATCCAAAATGATAAAAATTTATACTAATGGAAATATTATTATTATCAATGGTTTTATTCCAATTTTTAGTTGCAATTTTATTTTTATAGATACCATCAATAATTACAAAGTCATTACCGTAAGTATGGATAAATGAATCTATATTTTCTATTGTCGCAAACAGAGGATTATTTGCATTAATGATGCTAATCTGTTTTGACTTAACAAGGGATAGATTTATGGATTCAGGATTTAGGAAGGACATTAAATAATGGCTATCAACATCCAATGCTGATGCAACTTCAATATTAGAATTATCAATGAAGCATTTAATGAAATGAGCTTTTTTTGCCTGACGTTTGTTTAGACCATTTGAGCCGTGAAATTGCTCTCCCTTATAATTATTCTTAACCACACAGGTATTATACAAATCGTATAAAAAAGGCGAGTGTATACTATGACGACCTTTAGAACTACGCCTATGTTTTAAATATGTTCGAAAAATGTATTTATCCACTTTATTAGTCTTCAGTTTTCTCCCGATAGCTATCGGGACTTCAGTCTTCAGTTCTCAGTCTTCAGTCTTAATTTTAAATGACTGCCTACTGAGTACTGCCTACTGCCTACTATAAATTAATAACCCAAATTAATAGCATCCACAGATTTTACTTCCGGAATAGCCTTCATCATAGCCTGCTCTACTCCCATTTTCAGAGTCATAATACTCATTGAGCAGCTAGCACAAGCACCTTTTAATTCCACTTGAACTTCCATATTATCTGTAAGGCGAACAAATTCTATATCACCACCATCAGCAACCAAATATGGGCGCACCTGATCTATAACATTATTAACTTTTTTCTCAAAGTCTATTCTCTCTTGAGCTTCCATATTATATAATTTAATTGTAAACTTTTAATCTAACCTCTACTTATTCTATTCGGTAATCAGTAATTGGTAATCAGTAATCGGTAATCAGTAATCAGTAATTTACTCTAATTAAAGAAATCACTGATTACCGATTACCTATTCATTTTTATAAAACTTAATTCCTAATATAGTTAAGTGTTATAAATAAACATCGTAGCTATTTCTAGCTAGAGCACGAAGCATTAGGGTCCATAACTACCTTAGTAGTTGGCGCCTTTTCCTCATTTCGTATCTCTGTTTGTTTAACTACATTATCCGCTAAATTACGGAAAGCCATACCCATAGGATTATTGCCATCAAGAGCAATAGGCTGTCCATTATCTCCAGCTTCCATAATACCTTGTACTAAAGGAATCTGACCCAAAAGAGGCACATTCATCTTTTCGGCAAGGTCTTTTGCTCCATCTTTACCAAAGATATAGTATTTGTTATTAGGGCAATCTTCAGGAGTGAAATACGCCATATTTTCGACAAGACCTAATACAGGCACATCAATATCTTTTTGCTCAAACATTGAAATACCTTTACGAGCATCTGCTAATGCAACTTGCTGCGGGGTGCTTACAATTACAACACCTGTAATACCAATAGCCTGAACTAAAGTAAGGTGAATATCGCCAGTCCCTGGAGGCATATCAATAACTATATAATCTAACTTGCCCCATTTACCATCATTAATAAATTGATTAAGAGCATTAGTTGCCATCGAACCTCTCCAAATAAGTGCTTTATCAGGATCAACAAAGAAACCTATTGACATAAGCTTAATACCATACTTTTCGATTGGCTCAATCCATGTCTTATCTCCCTCTTTTGTAGCAATTGGCTTTGCATCCACAAGGTCAAACATTAATGGCACCGATGGTCCATAAATATCAGCATCTAATAAACCAACAGTAAAGCCTTTTTTAGCTAAGGAAACCGCAAGGTTTGCTGCAATAGTAGATTTCCCTACTCCACCTTTTCCCGAAGCTACACCAATAATATTAGTTACCTGAGAAAAAGGTTTAGCTGGAGCATTAAATGCTGCTGCTTCAAAATGCTTTACTTTTTCATTAATTTCAACTTCTAAATCCTCATTCAAATAAAACTTCAAAGTACGATCACAAGCTTTTACTAATGACTTAGCAAATGGATCTTTGCTATTTTTAATTACCAAAGAAAATTTAATTTTATTATCAGTAATTTCCATGTCCTCAACCATCCCCAAACTAACAATATCTTTGCCCGTTTCAGGATGCTTAACCATCTTTAAGGTGTCCAACACCTTTTCTGTATTAAATTCCATATATCTATATTATTTATTCTTGTATACTTGATTTACTAATAAAAATAATAATAGCAATTAAAGGTATAGCTCTCTATATCAGCATTATCCAATATTTTGCTTATTCTTATTTAGACTCGGTAAAGATAAGCAATATTGTATATTTAAAACAAAAGCTATGTGATATTTGTCAGTATTAAAAATTATTTTTAATAATTATGATTAGAACACCACCATATTATTATGTAAATTCACCTACTATTTAATACTTCATAATAATATTTTACTAATCATATTAGTAATTTTAATATTTTTGTAGCATAACAAAGCCAGTAAAATTAATGATTGAAAAACCAATTATTGGGAAAAAGTTTATTGATATTCCCAATTTAATAAAGGAGAAGAATCCTACATTATATAAATACCTACCAAATTTCTTAATCCGACTTTTGGAACGTATTGTTCATGTTGATGGATTTAACCATTATATATACAAATGGCGCGATGAATTTGGTATAGATTGGGCAAAACGAGCTATTAAAGATTTTGAAGTAGAGATTACAGTAACTGGCCTTGAAAATGTCCCTAAATCAGGGAATCAAATGGTAGTTGCGAATCATCCTTTGGGCGGGTTTGATGGTATAGCTATGATGGCGACTATTGGACCTTTTCGTCCTGACATAAAGGCTCCTGTAAACGATATATTATTGAAACTACCAGGCATGAAGCATATGCTTGTTCCAATTAATAAACACAGCAAGGATGTGGAGAGTTTAAAATTATTGACGGCTGCATTTGCAGGTAATGATATGCTGCTTTTTTTTCCTGCAGGCTTGGTATCGCGTAAACAAAAGGAAGGCATTAGGGATTTAGAATGGAAACACGCTTTTATTGCCAAATCCGTAGAATATAAACGTGATATTCTTCCTGTTTTTATTGATGCATATAACTCCAGCTTCTTTTATAATTTTGCTTATTGGCGAAAGAAATTAGGAATAAAGGCAAATATTGAAATGATATTTCTTCCTGGGGAAGTTTTTAAACAGAAAAGATCTAAAATTGCAATCCATTTTGGAGAAGTAATACCACATACAACATTTGATAAAAGTAAGAGCAAGCGTAAATGGGCTGAATGGATTAGAAACCATATTTATGAAATAGGTATTAAAAGTGGCGCAAAATTAAAATAAGATTTTAAACTACTTAAAAGAAAAATATTTCTTTTAGTTTAAACGATGTAATTGCTTTAGTTTTTATTTTAAATTTGCACAAAGGAAAGTTAATTTACAACAGAAGACATGAAGGAGATAATAGCACCGATAGAACGTAAATTACTAATTGCAGAATTGAATGACAACACATTTGTGCGTCGTACAAATAATGGCAATAAAGAGATCTTCATTATTGACCATTCCAATGCTCCAAACACATTATTAGAAATTGGCCGTTTAAGGGAAGTTAGCTTTAGAGAAAGTGGTGGTGGGTCAGGCAAAGACGTTGATATTGATGAATACGATACTTCAGATAATCCTTTTAAACAACTTATTGTTTGGGACCCTGTTGAAAATGAAATTATTGGTGGATATAGATTCCTTGAAGGATCTCAAATTCTAAGTAACAATAATTCTAATCCCGAAACTCCTACTTCTCATTTATTTAATCTTAGCGATAAATTTATAGAAGATTTTATGCCTATTACATATGAATTAGGACGTTCTTTTGTACAACCACTTTACCAACCAAATTATAATCTTAGAAAAGGTCTATACTCTCTTGATAATCTTTGGGATGGTTTAGGATTTTTATTAATTGATAAACCAGAAATAAAGTATTTTTATGGCAAAATAACAATGTATCCAAGTTTCAACTCTGTTGCAAGAGATATGATTCATTACTTTTTGGAACTACACTTTGGCGATAAGGAAAATTATATTACACCAATAAAGGAATTACACTATAAAACAAACATTGACGATTTTAAAGATATGTTTGATGGTGATGATTATCTGAAAGACTTTAAAACACTTAATAAAGAAGTGCGTAATCGTGGAGAAAATATTCCTCCAATGATTAATGCTTATATGAACCTTAGTCCAACAATGAAGTACTTTGGAACGGCTATTAATGAGCGATTTGGAGATGTTGAAGAATCAGGTATTTTCATAACAATAAACGATATTTATGAAAATAAGAAAAAACGACATATCAATAATATTATAAAAGAACGAGTATAATATATACTCTCATATTTTTAAAATAAAAATCAAAATGTTAATTAAAACAGCAAGTTTCGTTAAGAGTAGTGCTAAGTATGAACAATGCCCAGAAATGAATATGCCCGAATTTGCTTTTATTGGCAGATCAAATGTTGGCAAATCATCTCTAATAAATGCAATTACAAATCATAAAAAACTAGCGAAAACTTCTGGTACTCCAGGAAAAACTCAGCTAATTAATCATTTTATTATTAATGAAGAATGGTATTTAGTAGATTTACCAGGCTATGGATTTGCTAAGATATCAAAAAAAATGAGGGCTGAATGGAAGGTGATGATAGACAATTACCTATATAATCGCGAAAGCCTTATGAATACTTTTATCCTTGTGGACTCGCGTATTAAACCTCAAAAATTAGACCTTGATTTAATAACTAGTTATGGTGAAAAAAACTTGCCATTTACTATAGTTTTTACAAAAACTGATAAGTTGAAAGATAATATTCTTGCTAAGAATATTGCCGAATACAAAAGAACACTGCTCGAACAGTGGGAAGAATTACCACATATAATAATTACATCTGCTATTGATAAAAGAGGCACAGAAGAACTCTTAGGTTATATTGAAGAGTCTATTCCCATATTTTTTAAAGATGAACATTAAGTCTTATTCTAGAATTCAAACTTACTGTTTTTATATTTTTTTAGAAAAAAATTTATCTTCTAAACGAAATATATATATATTTGCAAAATACTATCTCAATGTAGTATAATATTTATTATATCTATTTAATAGTGAAATTATCTAAAACATCAACATACGCATTACGAGTTCTAAGTTATATGATTAACTCAGACAAGGAAGTGTTTTCCGCTAAATATTTGGTTGAAAAACTAGACGTGCCCGATAAATATCTTCGTCGGTTGATGACCGACATGTCAAAACAAGGCTTTATATTAAGTTTAAAAGGACGTGATGGAGGATATATTTTTGCCAAAAACCCAAATAGCATTTTCTTATCAGATATAGTTGATGCTGTAGAAGGTATGAATAATTATACTGGGTGTATTATGGGACATGAACAATGCAGTAGCGAAAATCCTTGCAGCTTGCATAAGTCGTATGGTCCTATTAGAGATCAATTATTGAATTTTATGAACTCAACCTCGATTGCTGAGTTAGAGAATCATGACATTATTAAGTACTAATTTTTTTATATATTAATGCTCTGTACGAGTAGCATATTCGTTCTTTATAAACAATACTGTATTATTATTTTTAAGTATTAACAGTGCCAAAGCGTTCTAAATGACTGACTTTAAGGCCCAACTTGACTTTTAATAAAATTATAGTAGCTTTGTTCAAATTTTCTAACTAATAATAATAATTTATGAAACAAACATTACTCGAAAGGTTTATGAGCAAAAAAGGGCTATACACTAGCTTTTGGTTCATAGCAATTTTCATGGTTACAGCCTTAATTTATTTTACGGCCAACCTACAAAAAGAAGTGCCACCGATTGCACAAGAAGTAAAATCGGCATCTGGAGAAGTCCTATATACTTACGACGACGTTGTTGCAGGTAAAGGAAACTTCCAGCAGTTTGACCTTATGGATTGGGGTTCAATGTTAGGAATGGGAGCTTATATGGGTCCTGATTTCTCAACAGACTTTTTCCACCATAGAGCTTTATTCTTATACGAATACTATGCTCAGGAGACTTATTCTAAGTCAGAGGGAGAACTTGATGACATGGAAAGAGGTTACGTTAAGGAACTCGTAAAGAAAGACTTTCGTGAGCAAACAAAATTAAAGGAAGAAGGTGTAACGTATACTGATGCTTCAGCTGAGGCATATAAAGCAAACGTAATTCGCCTTACAAAAATGTTAGTAGAAGGAGATCCAGAAAGAGCATTCCCTGGTGGAGTAATCCTTCCTGAAGAAGCAAAAACAATTGCAGCTTTTGTCGACTGGTCACAAATGGTAGCTTCGTCTGTCCGCCCAGGAACTGAAGGCACAACTTCTGAAAGAACATGGTCCAACAACTGGCCTCCTGAGCCATTAGTTGATCAAAATACTTCTTATAACAACCATATTGTATCCCTATTTGAGTTTTTAGCTTTATGGGTATTAACAATTGTGGTTATCTTTTTAACTTATGAGTTTTTACTTAAAAAGGATGATATTAAAGATCTGCAGCCAGCAATGAAAATTACAAAGCTGTTTCCTTCTCAAAAGAAACTATTGAAGTATATACCAATTGTATCACTATTATTTGTGGTTCAAGTATTTTTAGGAGCTTATCTAGCTCACCTTTATGCTGATCCAACCAATGATTTTATTTTCCCACAATCATGGTTACCTTTTAACGTAATTCGTTCTATTCATACTCAGTTAGCTATCCTTTGGGTTGCTGTGGGTTGGATAGTTGGTGGACTATTAATTGCTCCATGGATTGCAAACAAAGACCATAAATTTCCATGGTTAGTAGATATACTATGGTTAGCATTATTAGTTGTTGCTGTAGGTTCTATGATTGGACTATATATGGGTGCAACTGGTCAAATGCGTGAAACTTGGTTCTGGCTAGGAAATGAAGGTAGAGAATTATTAAACTTAGGTAGAGTTTGGGATATAGGTCTTCTTATAGGATTAGTATTCTGGTTCTTATTAGTATTAAGCTTAATCAAAAAAGCATCTACAAACAACCCAATTGTAGGAACAATTATTTGGTCTGCATTTGGTATTGCAACACTATATATTGCAGGTATGATGCCTTTGCATAAAATTGAGCCTAACTTTACAGTTGATGATTACTATCGTTGGTGGGTTATTCACCTATGGGTAGAGTTAACTTTTGAGTTATTTGCTGCTGGTACTATTGCATTCTTTAGTGTTTCACTTGGTTTAGTTTCTCAAAAAACTGCCGAAAGAATTATGTTCTTCGAATTATTCTTAATGATGCTTGCAGGAACATTAGGTGTAGGTCACCATTACTGGTGGCAAGGTTTAGATGAGTATTGGATTGCAATTGGAGGTATTTTCTCTGCAATGGAACCACTACCACTAGCACTTATGGTTGTTGAAGCATGGAAAAATTATCGAGAGAAGCGTGCTGCCGGTGGAGAGGTAAATCAATTTACCACCCCATTTATGTGGATTACGGGTTCGGTAGCACTTAACTTTATTGGTGCTGGTATATTTGGTATGGTAATTAATACACCAACCATTTCTTACTACTCTCATGGTACATACTTAATTATGCCTCACGGACATACTGCCCTATTAGGTGCATTTGGTTATGTTTCTATAGCATTCCTTTATATGGCTTCAAGAGCTAATGCATTGGCAAATGGCTATGTTTGGAACGATAAATTAAGTAAGATATCTTTCTGGTCTTTAACTATTGGAGTTCTGCTATTCTCTGTACCAACCATGATGATTGGTTTGGAGCAAACGAAAGCCGCATCAGAATTAGGATATTATTATACAAGAACACGAGAAGCTTTAGATGCTATGGACGGCTGGATGTGGTTCCGTATCCTTCCTGACACCATGATGATTGGTGGTGCTGTTGGTGTATTTATTGACTTATTTACGAAAACATTTATGGGTAAAAAAGCATAAATATTATCAAATAACAATACTAAAGAAGCTGCTAGAAAAAGATCTAGCAGCTTCTTCTTTTTTAAAGAAGTAATTAAAAAAAAATACTATTTTAG
>JAOZPM010000020.1:0-28422 GCA_029932765.1 Bacteroidales bacterium
ACCTGCCCATAGAAATATAAATTTTCTTTGGGCAGGTTTTGTTATTTAAAGCTTTTGGCAAAATAGCTATATTATAAAATTAGGGTATTAATACTGGTATCACTTCATCTTCTTTACATCAATTCTTTTGGAGTATTCGCTACCATCTTCACCTGGATTATCAGCCAAATATTGCAAATCGTGCACAAAGCGATCAATATCTTCTATTTTAAAATTTTTCTCCTCAGCAGCTTCCTGTAAGCTACCCCATATTGGTTCTCCGCATACTATACAGCGAATTCCCTCTTCCATTAAATATTTTACCGATGATGGTACTTCTTCTATTAAATCCTCTATCGTAGTTTCTTTTGTTATCTTCACTTTTATATATTTTATTCTGTTAATACTTTTGTTATAATAATACTAATTATGGAAACTAAAAACATCCCATTATTTGCAAAAATAACAAATAATGGGATGCATATATTCAAAATGAAATCTTATTTATTTCTTTTCAGTAGTGCCCTCAATATCTATACCTGGCACCTCATCTTCTGCCTTGGCTCCATCAACTACCATATTATAAAGGTTGCTTAGGTCTGGCATAAGAATAATCTCTGTACGACGGTTTTTAGCTCTCCCTTCACTTGTAGCATTACTTGCAATTGGGTTAAATTCGCCTCTACCTGCTGCTGTAATTTTCTTAGAATCTAGTTTTCCTCCTTCGGTAAGAATTCTTACTATAGAAGTTGCTCGTTTGGCACTCAAATCCCAATTATCGCTTATTTTACCACCACCATTATAAGGAATGCTATCGGTATGTCCTTCCACAAGAATATTTATATCCTTATTGTCCTCCAATACTACTGCTAGCTTATTAAGAGCTTGTTTACCATTATTATTTACCTCAAAACTACCACTGGCAAACATTAGTTTATTATCCATAGAAACATAAACTCTTCCATTGCGTGTTGTAACAGTAAGACCTTGGTTTTCGTAGCCAACTAACGCATCGGCAACACTATTCCTTAATGCCATCATTGCACTATCCTTACGTTTTACTTCATCATTAAGTGCATTATAAGCCAATTCTTTCTGGTATAGTTGCTCTTGCATAAATGCCATTTTCTCACTTAAAGCATCAAGCTCGCTTTTTCGTTTATTAAACTTTGACTCTAATACTGCTAAGGAATCCTCACGCTTTATTAGGTCTGCCTGAGATTTCTGCAATTGAGCAAGAATTTTTTTTGTTTCGCGTTGGTTACCCTTTATTAAATCCTGATTTTGAGCCAATAAATCTTGATAATTCTTATTAAGGCTACCATATCTATTTTGCATACTTCGGTAATCTCTACCTAGCTTTGTAGTATCTCTCTTAAGATTACTAATTTGCTTTTCTTGCTTAGCTATCATCGACGACTTTTCGTTATTGGAAGTCCTAAGGTGACGATTTTCATCCTTCAAATCGCTATTTTTTTGCTCCGTAGCATCCCTATTACCTAATAAATCATTATACTTCTTGCTGGAAACACAACTCGAAAATCCAATAATACTAATAAGTAAAACCGCTACTAAATTTGTTTTTTTATTTCTCATATCCTCTTTGTTGTTAAATATTATACAATAGAATCTATAATAATTCATTCTTATAACGCATAAGAATCCCATTATTGTTACTATTTAACAAAAATAATTTATTGAAAATGATTTATGGATTATTTATTATAGAAATACTAACATGATGATGTTAATAGGAAATTCAAAACGCTAAGCGTAATATACTTTTATACAGGGGTTTATATTTCTCTAAGCTTCTAATTCTTCTAACTTAATATTATTATCCTCCCAAAGTTCTTCTTCGTCGCTCAAATCTTGCTTAAGCTTATTATACTCCTTATAAAACTCCACATCACTAATTAAGCTCTGTGCCTGATCTGGCGAAGCTAGTTTAGCATCCATTTCGGCAATCTTGTTTTCCAAAGTCTCCATATTTGCTTCACTTTGACTTATCAACCTATTTACTTTTCGCAATTTTTTATCATGCTCCTTTCGTCTTGCATACTCTTCCTTATTAGAAGAAGTTGTAGGTTTTTCTTTGGCTTCCTTCTTTCTTATCTCTAGCTCTCGAAGCCCTGCAAGACGACGTTTTTCAATAAACTCAGTTATATCACCCAAATGTTCTTTTATTTTACGATTCCTAAATTCGTAAACCTTATTGGATAAGCCTTTCAAGAAATCCCTGTCGTGGGAAACAAGAATTAGCGTGCCATCAAACTTAAGAAGTGCTTGTTTCAGAATATCCTTGGACTGCATATCGAGGTGATTGGTAGGCTCATCAAGAATAAGTAGGTTTACTGGCTCAAGGAGTAATTTTGCCAATGCTAATCTAGAACGTTCACCACCACTAAGTACTTTTACTTTTTTATCAATATCCTCTCCCGAGAAAAGAAAACTGCCCAAAATTCCTTTTACCTGCTTACGAATTTCACCAACAGCAACATTATCAATAACTTCAAATACAGTGTCGTTATCATCAAGTAGTTCCGCCTGATTCTGAGCATAATAACCTACTTTCACATTATGACCAAGTTTTACTTCTCCATCAAAATTAATATGATTAAGAATAGACTTTGCAAGTGTAGATTTTCCTTCTCCATTACGCCCAACAAAAGCTATAAACTCATTTCTCAAAATAGTGATATCAATATCCTCTAATACAATCTTATCGCCATAAGATTTTCCGTAGTTTTTAATTTCAACAGCAACTTTGCCAGAAGAAGGCGCCGGAGGAAATTTAAAATGAATGCTCTTTTTATCAATCAAATCCAAGCCATGCAAATCAATTTTTTCCAACATCTTTATTCTCGATTGTACCTGCTTTGCTTTTGTGGCTTTATACCTAAATTTTTCTATAAAATCTTTAATCTCCTTAATCTCTTTTTGCTGATTTTCATAACGGCTCTTCTGTTGATTTAAAAGATCCTCACGCTGCACTACATAGTTGGAATAATTACACTTATAATCATAAATTCTTCCTTTTGTAATTTCCACAGTACGATTTGTAACAGCATCGAGGAATGCTCTATCGTGAGAAACCAAAATTACAGCACCATTATAGGTTTTTAAGAAATCTTCTAACCATTGTATTGATTCTATATCTAAATGATTGGTTGGCTCATCCAGCAATATTAAATCTGGAAGTTGCAAAAGTATTTTTGCCAACTCAACTCTCATTTTCCAACCTCCACTAAGTGCAGAAACAGCCTTTGTAAAGTCCTTCCTATCAAAACCCAAACCCAGTAGAACTTTCTCGGTATTACCTTCAATACTTATACCATCAATCATTGCATATTCATCATTGGCATCTTGCAAATCATTAATAAGATTTAGGTAAATATCGCTTTCGTAATCAGTTCTGTTTTCAAGTTGTTTAGTAATTTTTGCGATATTGTCCTCAATAGCATGATGTGCCTCAAAGGCTGTCATAGCCTCATCCATTACATTTAACTTACTAGACACATCGATATGCTGAGGAAGGTAGCGTACCTTTTTATTATTTGGAATGGTTATTTTGCCCTCATTAGGATTTAATGTTCCTGACAATAATTTTAGCAAGGTGGATTTTCCAGCACCATTTTTTCCCGTAAGACCTATTCTGTCTTTCTGATTTATTAGAAACGAAATGTTCGTAAATAAATCAATACCACTAAATCTTATGGTTAAGTTATTAATACTGTACATATTGCTATATCAAGTTTTCTATTTAAAAATATAATAAACCAGGCCATATTTCCGATAAATACACCATAAATCTATTATAATAATCGTGGGCGAAATTAGTGATTTTTCTGCTATAAGTATTCAATAGATATTAGTCCAAATTCAGTATTTATAAAATATTTATATCCGCAATATTTTTTTATATGCAAATTGCAATTTTACTATCTTAGCCGACGTTTTACTTAGGTAATATCATTATTTACAATTCATGTCGAAACAAGAAGAAAACTTTACAAAAAGACGATTAAGAACCTCCTACTTTACTTCTGTAATTAGTATTACTTTAGTGCTTTTTATATTAGGTTTCTTTGGACTTATAATGCTGCATTCCAACATGATAACTAAGCATGTTAAGGAGAATATACAGATGAATGTGTATATGAAAAAGAATGCTAAAGAGGCTAATATTTATCGACTGAAAAAAGAACTTGATGCTACCGAAAATGTAAAATATACACGATATATTTCTGCCGAAGAAGCCAAAAATATCTATAAAGAAGAGATTGGGGAGGATTTTATTGCCTTTTTGGATGGAGAAAACCCCCTACATGCAAGTATAGAAATTCACCTTACAGAGGCATTTGCCAATGTTGACGAATTAAGAAAACTATCTGAAACAATAAAGAAAAGAAACATTGTAGAAGATGTCCGCTTTCATGAAAGCTATGTGGAGTCGATAAATAAAAACATTGGGCGTATTACCATATTTTTTCTAATCGTAAGTGGAATGCTACTACTTATTTCTGTGGTTTTAATCAATAATACAATTAGACTTTCGGTATATGCAAATAGATTTATTATTCGCAGTATGCGTCTAATTGGAGCAACACAACAATTCATAAGAAAACCTTTTATTCTAAGAAGCATTTTTCAAGGAATAGTAAGTGCAATCATTAGCATTGCTTTATTAGTAGGTATATTATACAAATTACATAATTATTATCCTGATTTAGTTTCTGTAAAGAATCTAGATTTATATCTTATGCTTTTTGCAGCAATTATGGTTATTGGAATCATCATTTCGTGGTGGTCGAGCAGCCTATCTGTACGCAAATTTTTAAGAATGAAAATTGACAATTTATATTTATCATAAAAACTATTTAAGATGTCTAAAATAGAAAATACTGAGGCCATAGAATTTGCCTTTAATAAAAAGAATTACACTTTTATGGGCTTAGGAGTAGTGCTTATTATACTAGGTTTAGTACTCCTTGCTGGTGGCGGATCTGAGGATCCTGCAATTTTTAGTGAAGAAATTTTTAATTTCCGAAGAATGAATATTGCACCAGTTATTATGTTAGCAGGTTTTGTTCTCGAAATTTATGCTATCATGTACCGTCCTAAAGTTACTGAATAATGAGTTGGATTGAAGCATTAATCCTTGGTATAATTCAGGGATTAACAGAATTTTTACCTGTAAGTAGTAGCGGTCATTTAGAAATAGCAAAAGTGCTATTTGGCGACAAGTCAGTACCTGCCGAAAGTATGTTAATGACAGTAATACTTCATGGCGCTACAGCTCTAAGTACAATAGTAGTTTTCAGAAAAGATATACTAGAAATAATAAATGGCTTATTCCAACTTAAATGGAATGATGAGATGAAATTTAGTATAAAAATTATTATTTCTATGGTTCCAGCTGCAATAGTTGGAGTAACATTTAACGATGAATTAGAGGCTTTTTTCGGTGGCAAGATAATGTTTGTTGGATTTATGCTATTAATTACCGGTGTACTTCTATTTTTTGCTGATAAAGCGAAAGTTACAGGCAAAAATGTTGGCTTTGGACACTCACTAATCATTGGAATTTCTCAAATGATTGCGATACTTCCAGGTATTTCAAGATCAGGAGCTACAATTTCTACAGCAGTACTTTTGGGTATTGATAAAGAACGTGCAGCACGATTTTCATTCTTAATGGTAGTGCCTCTTATTCTTGCTAAAGTAGCAAAAGATATTCTTAGTGGCGAAATAACTACCGATAGTGCTCAGTTAATGCCTTTATCAATAGGCTTTGTTGCAGCATTTATCACTGGCTTATTGGCCTGCACTTGGATGATAAAAATAGTAAAAAATAGCAAATTATCGTATTTTGCAATCTATTGTTTGATTGTTGGTACCATTGCTATTCTGGCGACAATATAGCTTTTCACCATTATATACAACCACTAAAAACCCAATAATAGATGAGCAATTTTGATTTTGCAAAGGGCGAGGTTTTACTCGTGGATAAGGAAATGGAATGGACATCTTTTGATGTTGTAAAAAGCATTAGAGGATCTCTAAGAAAAAAATACAATATCAAGCGATTTAAGGTTGGGCATGCTGGCACATTAGACCCCTTGGCAACTGGCCTTTTATTGGTTTGTACAGGCAAGGCTACCAAAACCATAGATGGTCTTCAGGCACAAGATAAAGTATATACTGGGAGTATCTTCTTGGGAGGCACAACACCAAGTTTTGATAAAGAAACAGAAATTGATAAAGAATTCCCAATTGACCATATTACCGAAGAGCAAATTCTAAAAACTACCAAGGTTTTTGAAGGAGAGATTGAGCAAGTTCCTCCAATGTATTCTGCACTAAAAATAAACGGTAAAAGAGCATACTTATACGCTAGAAATAATGAAGAAGTGGTGATGAAGGCACGAAAAGTACATATTCATTATTTTAAAATTACTAAAATTGAACTCCCTGAAGTATTTTTTGAAGTAAAATGTAGTAAAGGAACTTATATAAGATCACTTGCTAGAGATTTTGGCTTAGAACTTAATAGTGGCGGCTATTTAAGCAGCTTACGACGCACAAAAATTGGAAATTATTCTGTTGACGAAGCACTAAATGTTAACCAAATAAAAGATATTATTTCTGCATTTGAACCTATAAATACTACTCCATAAATTAAATTTAGTTGAGCCCTTGACAACGGGCATGTAATGTATTACATTTGCAAACCTTTTTGTGTTAATAATTATCTTAATACGACTATTAATTCTTAATCAAATAATAAATGAAATTATCCCAATTTAATTTTGAATTACCTCCAGAGTTGGTAGCAACTCATCCACAACCAAATCGCGATGAAAGCCGTTTAATGGTTATTGATAAAAAGACTCAAAACATTGAACATAAAACTTTCAAAGAAATTATTGAGTATTTTGATGATGGTGATATGTTTATCACAAATGATACTAAAGTTTTTCCAGCCCGTTTATACGGATATAAAGAAAAAACTGGTGCTCGTATAGAGGTTTTCTTACTAAGAGAGCTAAACCGAGAAACTCGTTTATGGGATGTATTAGTAAATCCTGCTCGTAAAATTCGTATTGGTAATAAACTATATTTTGGCGAAGACGATGAGCTTGTTGCTGAGGTAATAGACAATACTACATCAAGAGGCCGTACTCTTCGTTTCTTATTCGATGGTCCTTACGAAGATTTTAGAGCTGTAATTGCTAAACTTGGCGAAACTCCTCTTCCATTAGATAGAGATGTTGAACCAGAAGACAAAGAGCGCTATCAAACTATATTTGCTAAAAATGAAGGTGGTGTTGCTGCTCCAACAGCAGGAATGCATTTTAGTAGAGAGCTAATAAAACGATTAGAGATTAAAGGTATTGATTTTTCTAGCATAACACTACATACTGGCTTAGGAAATTTCCGTAATATTGAGGTTGAAGATTTATCGAAGCATAAAATGGATTCGGAGCAAATGTTTATCTCAAAATACACATCAAATGCTGTAAATACTGCCAAAAACAATGGTAAAAAAATTGTTGCTGTAGGAACTACGGTAATGAAAGCCATGGAGTCATCAGTAAGTATTTCTCGTGAGCTTAAGCCTTTCGAAGGTTGGACAAATCAGTTTATTTTTCCTCCTCACGAATTTAGTATTGCCGATGCTATGATTACTAACTTTCATATGCCAAAGTCGCCAATGATGATGCTTACTGCTTCATATTTAGATTATGATTTCCTTAAGGAGGTTTATAAAATAGCTATTAAAGATAAATATAAATTCTTCACTTATGGTGATGCAATGTTAATAAAATAGGTTATATACAATATTATAAACCTGAAAAGCGACGATAATTATCGTCGCTTTTGGGTTAAATTTATATCTTAAAAATGGAAACTTACGCTATTATTCTGGCAGGAGGAATTGGCTCTCGTATGGAATCTGCAATCCCAAAACAATTTATTCCCATTGCAGGGAAACCTGTAATAATGCATACAATTCAGGCATTCCGTGATTATAATCCTAAAATGGAAATAATAATTGCCTTGCCCGATGCTCATATTTCCTTATGGAAAGATTTATGCAATGAGTTTAATTTTGGTGTTGAGCATCAAATATCTCGTGGAGGTAGAGAACGATTCTTTTCTGTAAAAAATGCTCTGGAGCGCGTGCCTGACAATTCCATAGTACTTATTCATGATGGAGTACGCCCACTGGTTAGCAGCAAAACTATTGATAGAGTTCGCGAGAGAACAATAGAAAAAGGTAATGCCATTCCTTATATTGAAAGTTATGACTCTTTAAGAGAAATTGACGGGCTTAAGTCTTCTGCAGTAGATAGAAAAAAAATTATTAGAATACAAACTCCCCAAGGCTTTAAGTCAAAAGATATTAAAGAGGCTTATAATAATAAATATCAACCAAGCTATACTGATGATGCAAGCGTATTAGAATCTGCTGGCAAAACAATAGAGCTGGTTTTGGGTAATAATAGAAATATTAAAATTACTCAGCCTATTGACTTGGTAATAGTTGAGAGCCTAATGCAGTAATTATACAAACTGTATTATATACCAATAAATCAAAATACTTATACTAGTCTTAACTCTTTATTTTACAAAATATAATTTAATCTTATTCCCAATAACATACATTACTGGTACAAGAATAAGTGTAAGAAAGGTCGCAAAGCTAAGACCGAAAATAACCGTCCAAGCCATTGGTCCCCAGAAGTCTGCATTCTCACCACCAAAGTATATATTAGGTGAAAGGTCGCTTAGCAAATCTCCAAAACTAATATTCAACCCTACTGCCATTGGCAATAAACCAAGTACCGTTGTAATTGCCGTAAGCAATACTGGGCGCAAGCGCGTTTTACCTGCCGCAATCACACAATCTATAGAATCTTGTAATTCTAGATTATCTTCCTTAGATAATCCTAGTTCCTCTCTTTTTTGATCTTTCAGAAGGTCAATATAATCAATAAGCACAATGGCGTTATTAACAACAATACCGGCAAGGGAAATTATTCCTATACCAGTCATTATCACCACAAAATCCATAGTAAATGTAGCCAAGCCTCCAAATACTCCAATGGTACTAAAGAGTACACTTATCATAATAATAACCGGTTTTGCAAAGGAATTAAACTGTGTTACTAAAATTAGAAATATAAGTGCTAAAGCAATAACCAATGCCTCGCTAAGAAAGGCTTGTGCTTCTGCTTGATCTTCTTGCTCTCCAGTAAATTTTATGGAATAACCTTCTGGTAATTCAAAATTTTTCAATAATTTACGCAGCTGAGCATTAATAACATTCGCATTATAACCTTCCAAAATATTAGAATATATTATTATAACTCGCTTCATATCTTTACGATTTACAGAGCCATAAGTATTGCTGTATTGTATACTTGCAACTGATGAAATTGGTACATCAAGCATTTTTCCTTGCTTATTTCTAAAAATAATACTCTGATTCAATAAAGCGCTAATACTATTTCTGTACTCTTTAGAATATCTAAGTCTAATGGGATATTTATCTTCACCATCCTTAAAATCTGATATATCTTTCCCAAACAAAGAAGTACGTATAGCCATGGCTATTTGTGAAGTAGAGAGTCCAAAACGGCGAGCCTTATCTCTATCAATATGAATAATAAGTTCAGGTTTGCCATTATCTAAATCTCTTTTTAGACCCTCAACGCCAGGCACTGCAATATTCTCAAGAAAAGCCATTACGGAATCCGTATAATATATAAGTCTATCGTACTCAACACCTTGTATTTCAAGATTAATAGGCTTTCCAGTTGGAGGCCCCATTTTATTCTTCTCAATAGAGATTTGCACTCCAGGATATTGCCCAACTAAAGAGTCCGAAAGTTCTTTCATTATATCATTTGAAGCACGATGATCGCCCCTTTCATCATAATCTATAAAAGTGATAGTAATCAAGGCTTTTTCGGGAGAGTTACCAAAAGATTGTTCTCGTTCACCAACTGCACCCTTTCCTACAATAGTAAGTACTGATTTAAGAATTGCAGAATCTTTCTTTATTATCCTATTTACTTTTTTATCAATATAATCAGCAAATTTATTTGTGGAATCTATATCCGTGCCAATTGGTAATTTCATGGTAACATTTAAATAGCGCGGCTCATTTTCTGGGAAGAAAAGAATCTTTGAGCCTGAAATTCCAAAGAAAATAAATGTGGCAATCAATAATAAAAACCCACCTCCAAGAAGATAACGAGGATTATTACCTCTCAATGCCCAATGCAATACTTTCAAATAATAGTTCTCCAGCCACACAAGAAAATTAACTTGAAATTTTTCGCTCCAGCTAAAAAGGAATAAATAATTAGCAATCATTAGCAATGCCATAAACATTGTAAAATTTGCTAGCCACATTGTTCCACTAAAGAATCCTAAACCACCAATTATAATCATAATGGCAAGTATTATCATTACTTTTTTAAATTCTGGTTTGCTGTCCTTTTTATTATCCTTAAGAATAATGACAACAAAAGTTGGCACTATTACCAATGCCACAAATAAAGATGAAGAAAGTACAATTATTAACGTAATTGGCAATAAGCCCATAAAGCTTCCCATCATTCCTGGCCAAAATATAAGTGGTAAAAACGCCGCCAATGTGGTAGCTGTAGATGCAATAATAGGCCAAGCAACTTCACCTACAGCCTGCCTAGTTGCTTCAAAAGTGTTATACCCTCTATCTATAAATCTATATATATTTTCTACTACCACAATTGCATTATCGACTAACATGCCTAATGCAAGCACTAAACCAAATAAAGTCATCATATTAATAGTATAGCCAAGCATACCAATAATAACAAAGGAAATAAGCATGGACATAGGAATAGCAAAACCAACAAATAATGAGTTTCTTAATCCTAAGAAGAAGAATAGAACAACTATAACGAATATCATACCCATTATTATACTGTTCTCTAAGTTATACACCTGTTTTTTTACCTGAGCTGACATATCATTAGTAATCTCGATATGCATATTTCCTGGAATTAATCCTGATTTTCTAGAACGCTCAATTAGTGCATTAATATTTTCTGTAGCAGAAATAAGATTTTCACCACTCTTTTTTACTACGGATAAAGAAACAACATTATGTGTATTCAGTCGAGCATAAGTTAAAGGGTCTACATAGCCATCTTTTACTTTTCCTCCCCTAATTATATCTCTTAAATATACAATATTTCCTTTTTCGTGCTTAATAATAATATCGTTCATCTCATCAATAGATTTGAACTCCCCATCAACTCGAACAGAACGACGAGTATAATTAGAAACAAAATCGCCGCCAGAAATTGACTTATTCTCAAATTTAATAGCATCCTCTATAGATTGAAAACCTATATTATTAGCCATCATTTTGTTTTTATCAATATCAATATTTATTTGTCTATCATTAAGTCCCTTCACATCTACTTTAGATATTTGTGGTACGGCTTCTATTTCATCCTTAATATCATCAGAAATCAATCGCAATTCCTCCATACTAAAGTCACCAGACATATTAATACTCAGAATTGGAAATTCCGAGGCATCGAGCTCTTTAATAATTGGCTCCATATTCAAGTCATCAGGCATTTCGCTTTTAGCTGCATCAACAGCATCCTTAACGTCTTGCAACGCCTTCTTAATATCGTAATCACTTTTAAACTCTACAACAATATCGCTATTATCTTGCGAAGAAGTAGATGTAAATTTAGTAACTCCTTTTATGGTCTTAATCTCTTTCTCTAAAGGGCGAGTAATCAGATTCTCCATATCTATAGGAGGATTACCCGGATAAATAGTCTTTATAAAAATATTAGGGATTTTTATATCTGGAAAAGATTCCTTTGGCAAATTTGAATACGTAAAAAGGCCATAAATTGCCAATACTATTGTAAGTAAAACAACGGTATTCCTATTTTTAATAGAAGCTGTTGTTAAACCAAAATCACGTATATTTTTCTCTTTATTTGTATTGTCTTCCACTTTCTAAATATTTAATTATAATAAACACAAAGTCGCTATTTCTATTTCAACTGAATAGAGCTACCATTTTTTACTAAATTATAAGCTTTCGTAATAACTATATCACCAGATTTTATTCCATCAGTTATCATTGTTGTATTGCCATAACTAATGCCCGTAACAACATACTGTCTTTGTGAAAAATATTTTCCATCTTCTTCTCTCACAATATAAATATACGTTCTGCCTTTGGCATCATTTTTTACTACAATTGCTGGTACAATAAAGGCCTCGTCAAAATGTTTATCCGATAATTTTATCTGGGCGATTATATTTGGAATAAGCTTTTTATTGGAATTCTTAATTGGAATTTGAATTTTTATAGTTCTATTATTTGGATTCACAACTGTACCAACAACAGCAATTTTAGATTCAATCTTCATACTAGGAAAAGTAGGGAATGTAATCTCTACTTTATCATTAGTATTTATATAAGGCAATAGTGATTCAGAAATATTTGCCGTAACTTTTAATTCCTTAAGATTCACTATGAAGAATAAGGGCTTATTTGGACTTCCAAACTCTCCAACTTTTTGATTTACAGCTTCAATATAACCAGAAAATGGGGCCTTAATTACAGCCATTCTCAATTGTGAATGTAATGTTTTAAGCTTCTTATCTAAAGATTCTTTTTTCGCCTTAGCCTGTAAGTATTGTATTTCCGATCCAATATTTTGATCCCAAAGTTGTTTTTGCTTAGCATAAATAGACTTTGCCAATTCCAATTGCGTTTTAACTTCATCAATGGCATTTTGAGTCATTTCTGTATCAACAGAGGCAAGTTTTTGACCTACTTTTACATACTGCCCTTCTTTTACATAAATATACTTAATTAAACCATTCAACTCAGGGCTAATATAAGCTTGCATTTGAGATTCCACATTTCCATTTACACTAATATAGTGAGTAAAAGGTTTGGAAACCATCTTTTCTATTCCCACAAGTATTGACCCTTGTTTAGAAGCACCTGAAATAGTATCCAAAATTGAGTTTAGATTAGATATTTTTCCTTCAATATCTACAATCTCCATTTTATAAGAGTTTATCTTGTCTAAAATTGCCTTTTTATCTTGCAATTTTTCTTCTCCACCATTGCAGCTTACTAAAGCTATAAGTACAATAAAAAATACTAAATATTTTTTCATTTCTATTTTTGTTTAATGTTATTTCCTAAAATTTTATCAAGTTCTGCCTTTGAATTCAATACCTGAATTATGGCATTAAAATATGCTGATTGACTATTTATATACTGCATATTAAGCTGTGTTAATTCAGTACTTGTAATAGTTCCATTACTAAATTTTATCATGGATCTATGGTAAATCTTCTCGGCAAGCTCTCTATTTTTCTGATCCTTAAGATACGTTTCATAATAGTTAATCAAGTTAGTCCGTGCTTGATGCACTTTAAAGTTGAGGCTCTGCTCCATCAAATAATCTTGATTTTGCATCTTATCAACTTCCAATTGAGCTTGTTGAATTTTGCTATATCTGGTTCCACTTCCCCAAATTTGCCATTTCAAGCCAATTCCTACAATATTTGATTGAAAATACTGTTGATCTCCATTAAAGTAATTATTGAAATCATTGTTTTGACCACTTACACTATGTGCATAAAAAGCATTTAAAGAAGGCAGCAAAGTAGATTTTTCTCGCTTCATACTCAACTCTGTTATCTCTTTCTGATTTTGAAGTATTTGGTAATCAATATTTTTTGAAATATCAAATTGTTGACCAAAAATTGATTTAAGACTAGCATTATCAAAAATATATTCCAAACTATCAGTAAGGCTTATGGAATCAGCTATATCAATACCTATTTGAAACTTAAGAATATTCTCTGCCACTACTTTTTGTCTTTTTACCGACGATATAGAATTAGTTACTGTTAGAAGATTTATTTCTAACTGATCAACATCCACTTCATCAGCTAATCCGGCGGCATGTGTAGCGCTAATTTCATCATAAGATTTTTGAATATCTTTCTGTGTTTCATCTAATATTTTTTCATTTCTATATGCCATCAATAGACCATAGTATGATTTTGTAACCAGTTCTATAACATCATTTTCTGATTTTAGAGCTGCTCTAATAGACATCTCTTTATAAGCTGAGCTAGCCTGAAGAGCAACAATATACTCGCCACTAAAAAGCAGTTGAGATGCAGAAAAAGTAAAGCTCGCATCATTGGTCTGACCAAACTGCACAGGCATATAAGTACCTGGAGGACCACCAAAAATCTCTGCTGGTAATAAAGAAACTGGAACATCTATCATGTTCTGATATTTCATCTCAGTATGTACTTGTGGTAATCCTATTGCAGTAGTTTCCCACACTTTCTTTTTAGCAATCTTTACATCCAAATCCGCATTCAGGATGTTCTTATTCTCGGTAAGTGCTAAATCAACTGCTTTTTGTAAATCCAAGGTGTATGTATTTTGGGCCAAAACTATATTTGGCAAAAACACCATTGCAATTAATATTTGTTTAATATATCTATACATATTAATTCTTGTCTTTTGTTAATTTCATATACTCTTCAATACCTTTAGAGGTAGCAATACCATGCAAATGATAATTGAATAACTCATCCAATAAATCAATTATCTTTACATCATATATTTCAAAAATATCAGTCTCCTTAAAACTTTCAATTCTAATTATATTTAATATTGTTAGTTTATCAATATTTATATCTTCTCTAAAATAACCTTCCTCTATTCCCTGCTTCAAATCAATTCGCATTTTATCATAAATATGTTGTCGCCTATTTTTAATAAATAATAAATGCTGCTCAGGATAATATTTCTTTAAATCGAATTCAAAAGATGGATTAATCTCCGATAGCATTCTGGTAATATGCTTATAAATAAAGATATGCTTCTCTATCACATTCATTTTTGGGTCCATACAAAAGCCCGACATATCTGTCATTTCTGAAATTAGCATAATACACTGGTCAACTAAATCAGTTTTATCTTTTACCATTTGATATAACGTCTTCTTCGAGACTGATAACTCATGAGCTACATCGTCCATAGAAACACTCCTAATTCCATATTTCATATACAGTTTTAGGCTTCTCTTTATCAATATTTCAATACTCAACTCCATAATAAATCTATTTTATCATTATAGTTACCACAAAAAATACCTAATCGGCAATATTTTGATCGGCAAATATATACAAAATATCCTTAGAAAACTTTAAGTGTGTTAAAAGTTTCCAAAAGGTAAAATATATTTTATAAACAACGTATTATTAGACTAAATGTAACTAATCAGTGTGAATAAGAATGTAATGAGTAATTATCATTAGCTCCACCCTACTGAGTGATTCTCCCTTAGAAAAATTGTACCGATTTAATTGGAGCTAATGGCATAGAATTAAGCTGTTTTGGCTAATTTTTTGCATGTTGAGTAATTTTGCTTTTATAAAAGCAAAATTATATCGAAGTGTCTGCAAAAAAATATGACAAAACAATTATATTAAGTACCATATTATCAGTGATATAGATAGACTGATTAGTAACGAATAAATTATTAGGAATAAAAGAACTAAAACCCAAGCTTCTCCCAAAGGCTAGTTTTGATTGAGATACTGCATTTACTCTTTTTTATTAGTTGAGTATCCTGAAAGTTGAAAAACCCCTCGTCGTTAATGTTATACGAAACACCATTTATAACAATATTTTTGGTTGAAGTTGCAATTGCTTTGAACACATAATTATAATAATCGTCGTCCATAGTATGTAATGAGCCTCCACTTTTAAATGCAATATTGATATATTGAGGATTAATAGGTCCTTTAATATTAGTCAAAATAACTTTTATAGGTAGTCCAATATTATTTATCAAAGCAAAATCCCTGACACAAGTTTCATTATTTGCAATAAGTATAAACTCATCAGTTTTAAAATACTTGTTTTGAGTATAAATTACTGATTCTATAGTGTTTGTACTACTTCTACTTTTATTATCTCCACGTTTAGCGGCATACTCACAACGTCTATCAATTTGTCTCTGATTGTTCGATTTTGAAAAATAAATCCCACCTGTTTTTCCAATTTTTTTCTTATTATCGGCAAGCCTATTTCCATCATTGCTAAAAACAAAATGGTTAATACCACTTGTTTTAGGGTGAGTTTTATGCCATAATAATGCTTGACCACTTTGCGTATACATATTTTTAGTCCAGTCCATTATTATAGAAGTATTATTCCATGCAGGATGCCTATCAAGAACTGTATATACTGTGGAGTCATTACTTTCGCCACCATGTTTTTCTATAAAATCAAGCTTTCGTTCTACATTAAATGGCAGAAGAGTGGTATATATATCGCATTGCGAGAATCTTATTCTTTGTGGTGGATCTTTAATTTGAAATAGTTTTTCGTTGTTCAGCTCATATTTAAGCCTCTTCATATCCAACTCATTATCGACAATTTTCTGAGAAAGATGCTGTATTTCTTCATCCAATGTATGTACACTTCCCCCAGTTAAATAAGCTAAATTTACATACTGGGGATTTAGGCCATGGCTGGTGCCACAAGCTATCACATTAACTTTAACCCCCAAATTAGCAATTAGTCTAAAATCTCGAATACAGCTATTGTTATCCGCAATTAATATAAGCTCATCAAAATCCTCAAAACGATTAATTCCCCTTATTAAAGCTTCAATATCATTTTCTGGGTCATCGCCTCCTTTACCTTTTCTTCCAACTAAATAAAAAGTTTTAATCAAACGGTCCATATGCCTAGCCTGAGCATAATAAACACCCTCTGTTTCACCAATTATTTTTCTTTCGTCAGGAGTATCATCGCCATCATTAAAGAACACAAAGTTTTTAATTCCACTATTTGTATAATTCATAGAGTGCCACAAAATAGCCTGTGCACCATAGCGGTACATACTTCCTGTCCAATCCATTACAACTAGTGCATTTTTCCATTCAGGATGATTATCAAAAGTTCTATAAACCATCGAATCACCTATTCCACCTTGAGAGCGGATATAGTTTTCTACCTTTAACGACAATTCAGGAATATCTTCTGCTTTAGTATCAGGAATATTTTTTACATATTTATCTTCCTCAAAATCACTAATTTCAAAATAATGAATACTAATACCATGAAACATTTTTTTTGTTTCTTCCTCAGTTTCACAAGAAGTTTGATATTTGATATTCCATTCAAAATCGGCACAATTAAGAGTAGAATCTAAGGCAAATAAGGCCTTTACTCTTTTTGCCAAAAGGCTATAATAATTAGTGCGCCAGAATTCTTTATTTCTAGGGTATTTTGTATAAACAACATCTATCTGAGTAACAATAATATTTTTACTATATGCAGGCCAATCGCTCCCATTTATTATCTTTGATTGTGCATAGCCATTATTCAATACTATTCTACCTTTTGCAGCTGTCGTGTCATAAACTTCAAGTTCATTTAAATTAAATAATCTTTCAAAATCTTTACCGAATTTGGTAGGATTATCAAGCATTTCGGCAGAAAACTTTTTCTCTTGAGCATAAGACAAACTAATACTCAATATAAATATAGAGGCCAGTATAATCTTTAATAAGGCTATAATTCTAAGCATTAATCTCTATTGTTACAAATGTTCCTTGTCCTGGTGCTGACTCATAATTATACTCAGCACCAATATTATTAGCACGCATCCTTAAGTTATCCAAACCTATGCCATCGCTCTTAATATTAGACATATCAAAGCCTACACCATGATCCTCAACAGTAATAATTATCGAGGATTTATCATTTACTTGTTGAATAAATATTTCATCGCTTTGCGAATGCTTAATAGAGTTTGTTACTAGCTCCTGTACAATTCTAAACAGCTCTATTTCTGACCCTAATAATACATCCCCTGTATCTCCAATTTTTATATATCTAACCTGTATTTTTCCTGCTGAATTAATAGCATCTCTTAGATTTTCAATTGCACCACTAAGTCCAAATTGAGTAAGTACTCCTTTGGATAAGTTTCGCGAAATAGTTCTAACTTCCTGAATAGAGTTATCTAACAAATCTAATGCAAAGCTAAAACTCTCTTTAGATTCAGCGCTTGTAGTCATATCGACTTCAAAACTACTAAAATGCAATTTCACAGTTGATAACAAACTACCAAGTTTATCATGAAGTTCACTAGCAATTCTAGCTCTTTCTTTCTCTTGCCCTTCCATATAGGAGTTTATGGAATTCACCTCTTGCCGCTTAACTAGGTCTAGTACTTTATTCCTATTTTCTTCCTCGGTTTTTTTATACTCTTCTTCAGCGGAAACACGCTTCATGCGATAAACTCTGCGTAAACCTACCAATATAATTATTAATGAAACAGCAATTACGCCAAACAAGACAGAAATAACTTTTTGTTTATTATTAATTGTTACTTGTTTTTCCTTTTCTATCTTCTGTCGTTCTGATAACTGCTTAAGATTTTGAATATCCTTATCCTTTTTCTCGGTTTCAAATTGCTCTTTATATTCATTTATTTTATTTGTAACCTCTATAGAGTGTATGGAATCTTTATAATTAACATAATATTGATAATATATTAATGCCTTTTTATAAGATTTCTTTTTACTCTGAATAACGTATAAACCATTATAAATTTCTTCAGTAGTTTCTGCTTGATTAAGCTCTATACTGAGAGGCAAGACTTCAAGAAATAAATTCTCTGCCTTATTAATTTGGTTCATTTCAATATAACAAATTGCCATATTTGCTTTTGTACGAACGTTACCTGCTATATAGTCAAGTTTTTTATAAATTTTATTTGCGTAGTCAAAATAAACAAAAGCACTATCATAACTATACTTATTCTTAAAAATAAGACCAATATTCATATAAATCCCAGCAGCCTTTAACCCGTTTCTTTCAGAAGCTTTCTTGCCATTAATTGCCTTACGATAATAAACCAGTGCAGAATCAAATTGTTCATTTTTTAGTAGTATCGATCCAATATTCACAAATAAGGTATATGGTTCTTTTTTAGGATATAATACCTTCCATACCTCAACTGTTTTAAGATATTCTTGATATGCATTATTATAATCTCCATTAGAATAATAAACATTACCAATATTATTTAAGATTTGCAAAATTCCTTTTTTGAAATCTATTACTTCAAAATTTCTTAAACCAATGAATAATTCACTTATTGCTTCATCAAACTTATTTTTAGCATATTGTATTCTACCCTTTTTATAACTACTTAAACCTGCACCCTTATAGTAATTAACTACTGTATCTGATGAATTTATAATAAGTTCATTATAAAGATTATATGCTTTATCATAATAAACAAAGGATGAATCCCAAGACTCTTTCTTATAAAAAGCCCTTCCCAAGCTCATGTTAATTTTAGCATTAATTAGCCTAGAGTCGCTTCTATCAGCAACCAATGGTATGGCTGTCTTACAAATCTCGATTGCTAAATCATAATCCTTTTTTCTAAAATTCAAACTTATTTTAGCAGATAAAATTTTAAAAAGAATAGAGTCCTCAGGGTTTTCATTATAATAAACCTCAGCCGTATCAATATATGCAGCTATTTCTTTAGGAACCTTTGACTTATTAGCTAAAGTTATATATTTTATGGAGTTCTCTAATAGGCTAGTCCCATTTTTTTTAGTTTCGTTATTTTGCGCTAAAATATTACTACCAGATAATAGAATAAAGAATAATAATGGTATTACTTTAATCATGATAAAACTCTAATTAATTAGACAATGCTAGTTATAGTTACTTTTGCTAAAGTATTAAAAAAGTAGCTTGAAAAAGCAATAATCTATTACATTTGCATTATGATTAAAGTATACGACGATAAATATTATATGCAGCAGGCTTATAAAGAAGCATTGCAGGCTTATGATGAAAACGAAGTGCCAATAGGAGCTGTTATTGTATGCAATGACAGCATAATTGCAAGGGCACATAATATGACCGAAACTCTAAATGATATTACTGCTCATGCGGAAATGCTTGCAATAACTGCTGCAGAAAACTTTTTAGGGAGCAAGTTTCTTACCGATTGTACTCTTTTTGTAACATTAGAGCCCTGTGTAATGTGTGCTGGAGCAAGTTATTGGGCTCGCTTTGCTAGAGTTGTATATGCAGCCCCTGATAACAGGTTTGGCTTTAAGAAAGCTGGAGATAAGCTCTTCCACCCTAAAACCAAAATTGAAAATGGACTTATGGAAAAAGAATCTTCATTATTATTGAAGAAGTTTTTTACTAAAAAGCGTTGAGAAACTAATAATTTTACTCCATAAAAAAAGCTCTTAGAGACTATTTTTCTAAGAGCTTTTTTATTATCTATATTTAAATATTATCCCGCAAGGATAAATCTAACAGGCATATTAAATTGAGCACGAACTGGTCTACCGCGTTGCTTACCAGGTTTCCATTTAGGCATACCTTTAATAGCATTTACAGCAGCTTCATCACAACCTCCGCCAATTCCACGAAGAATCTTCACATTACTTATAGATCCGTTCTTCTCAACAACGAAAGTTACATATACAGTACCTTGAATTCCACTTTCTTTAGCCATTTCTGGATAAATAATTGCTTTTGATAAGTACTTAAGTCTAGCTTCGTCACCACCTGGGTAGCCAGGTTGATCTTCAACAAATACAAAAATTTCCTCTTCAGCACCAGTATTTTCATCTTCCTCATCAATAACCTGTTCCTCAATAACATCGTCATCATCAGTTTCGATATCAATATCAAGATCATCTTCGACCTCAATATCATCTTCCACAATTTCGATCACTGTAGTTTGCTGTGGTGGTGGTGGTGGTGGTGGTGGTTCAATACGTTCTGTTTGAAGCACAATATCCTCCTCATCATCAAGAGAGACATTACGCATAATTTCGGTAGCTTGTCTGTCATACGTCTTATACTCAAAGGCAAACCATACTAGAGAAAGAGTTACTATCAATCCAAATAAAGTATAGATTGATTTATTCTTTTCTAAACTAGCTCGTTCTGTTTTTTTAACTTCCATAATATCAATATTTTAACTTCCCTAGGCTTCAGTTCTTAAAGAGCGCTAAGTTAATAATAATTTTATTATCTACAATTTTTTATTTAGTATCCATTTATTTCGAATAATACTGAAGGTTAAAACCCCAATTAAAACCCCGATAATATCTGCAATTGCATCAGGGATGTTAGCATTTCTCCCAATAAAAACGTAGTGTTGTAGAACTTCTGTCAAACTTGCATAAACTATGCCAAAAAAACTAATAATAAATAATGCTCTCACTTTTGGGGTCTTTATCTTATAAAAATATATAAGCCAAAACCACGCAAAAGGAAAAAACATAGCAATATGTATCAATTTGTCTGGCTGAAAAACATCCATCCACTTCGACACCTTTGGAAAACTATTTCCTGGGAGGCCTGTAAGCAGAAGTATTGCCAACATCCATAACAAAGCTATAGTTAATGCTTGTTTTGAAGTCCAAAAAAAAGGCATTAACCTATTGTATAGGTTGCCTTTTTCAATATTATTGTTATGCTCCAATTAATTCTTTGTATTCTTCAGCACTTAGCAAATTGTCTAATTGAGAAGGATCACTCATTTTTACCTTAATAAGCCATCCTTTTCCGTAAGGATCCTCATTAACACTCTCTGGCGCATCTTCTAAACTCTCATTCAATTCATAAATAAGACCCGACACTGGCATAAAAATCTCTGAAACAGTTTTTACTGCCTCAATACTACCAAATGGCTCTGCTTCTTCTAAATCTTCATCAACAATTTCTAGCTCTATATAAACAATATCACCAAGCTCACCTGTTGCAAAACTAGTAATACCTACTGTTACATTATCACCTTCAACTCTAACCCATTCATGATTTTTTGTGTACTTTAAATCTTCTGGAATATTCATATCTATAGTTTTATTTGTTTTTAAATAAGTTTGACAAAGTTATTAGTTTTATCAATATAATCGTCATAATTAATATATTTTTTCTTAATTAAATTTTCATTTTCTCAATAAATATTTTTGTTTCATCCATCAGCCATCGTGGAGTAGATGTTGCTCCACAAATTCCAACACTATCTTCTTCTTCAAACCATTGCATATCAATCTCATCAGGAGAACTAATAAAATAGGTTCTCTTATTGGTTTCGTAGCAAATACTGTATAAGTATTTACCATTTGAACTTTTCTTTCCACTTACAAAAATTATAACATCGTGAAGATTAGAAAACCCTCTTAATTGTGGCGCTCTATGCGAAACCTGCCTACAAATAGTGTCATTTATATTAAAAACAGTATCAGTATCCTTATTCTTCTTGATATTTTCTACCAATGAATTGAATCCCTCAATACTTTTTGTTGTTTGGGAATATAATTCTATTGGCTTACTAAGGTCTATTTTACTAAGATCGTTCTCATCTGAAATAATAATTGCTTCATCTGCTGTTTGACCCGCTAGACCAACAACCTCTGCATGTCCTTGTTTTCCATAAATCACTACTTGCCCATCAGTTTTATTAATCTCTTGATGTCCTTTTCTAATATTATTCTGCAAACGCAATACCACTGGGCAACTTGCATCCAATAGATTAATATTATTTTTAAGAGCAATGCGGTATGTCCCAGGGGGCTCACCATGAGCTCTAATTAAAACATCCACATTATTAAGCTTTTCGAATTGCTCATGATTTATTATTACTAATCCAAGTTTACTTAATCTATTTACTTCCATATTATTATGAACTATATCACCAAGGCAATACAGTTCGTCATGGATCTTAAGATAGTCCTCAGCAGCTTGGATTGCGTTTACAACACCAAAACAAAAACCAGAATTAACATCAATACTTACTTGCATATTTTTTGTTCAAATTTAGAATGCAAATATAAATTGAAAATTGCCATTAATTAATAAAAGAAATACATATTAACTCAAACAACAAAAAGTTTACTTTTGCGTTCTTAATAAAAATATATTATTATGACTGAGAATACTACTCAAAATAACTCATTTAATGCAATTAGCCTCATACTGTTTTTCTGGAGCAAACGTAAGGTTTTAATAACTGTAAGTATAATAGCTATTGTGGCATCGGTTATTTTTTCGCATCCGTATTTTATCCCTCCAAAATACGAATCTACTGTTGTACTTTTCCCTTCATCAACAAACTCAATTTCCAAAGCTTTACTTGGCGACAACCAAGGTTATAAGCAGGATTTACTACAATTTGGAGAAGAAGAAAATGCTGAGCAACTAATACAAATTCTAAATTCTAGTAAAATTCGTGATAGAATAATTACAAAATATCATTTGATGCGTCATTACGATATTGACGAAAGTGGGCAATATAAGCGCACACTGCTTCATAAAGAATATAGTAGCAACATTAGTTATCGCCGAACGGAGAATATGGCTGTAGAAATTACAGTATTGGACACAGACCCCGACACTGCCTCGTTTATTGCCAATGATATATCATCACTTTTAGACTCTGTAAAGATTCAGATGCAAAAGAATCGTGCGTATAGAGGTTATGAAATTGTAAAAAGAGAATACGAAAATCTTCAAAGAGATATTCAAACCAAAGAAGACTCTATGACTCGTCTTCGTGAGAAAGGTATTCACGATTATGAAACTCAAGCTGAGATGCTTAATCGTCAGTTGGCAATTGAGATAGCAAAAAATGCTAATAGTAATGCCGTAAAAGCATTGGAAAACAAGATGGATATTCTTGCAAAATATGGCGGCCCTTATGTAAGTCTAAGAGATGCTCTTGAGCACGATAAAAAATTATTATCGGAAGTTCGTGAGAAATATGATAATGCGAAAATTGACGCTTATGAAGAATTGCCTCAAACATTTGTGGTAGATAGAGCATATCCTGCTGAGAAAAAAACCTATCCTATAAGATGGGTAATTGTAGCCGTTTCTTTATTATCAACTCTTTTATTAACTGCATTTTTGCTTATTGTTATTGATGGCATTTCGAAAGAAACAGCAAAAAAGTAAACCTTTAAACTCTTTTGGGTAAAAAATCTAAAATATTACTTACTACCGGTATTAGTTTAATATATATTATAATTAATACTTTTCTGATTGCCAACGAATTATATTGGTTTTCATTGCTTCCTGTATTGGTGATTTTTGGTTTTGTATTTTTCTACCGATTAGACCTTATTTATATATCAGTTGCCCTATTCACCCCTTTATCCATTGATATTACAAATTTTGGCTCGAGCATTGGGTTGGCCATGCCCACAGAGCCAATTCTAGCAGCATTATTATTGGTTTTTGTTTTCAAATTATTTTACGATAGCAGCTACGATAAAAAAATATTTACTCATCCGGTTAGTTATGGCATTTATTTCTACCTATTATGGATGTTTATAACAACAATAACTAGCTCCGATATTAGCGTTTCTATAAAGTGGTTTGTTGCAAAATTATGGTTAATAATACCAATGTATTTCTTGGGGATAAGTGTCTTTAAAGAAATAAAAAATATTCCAAGATTTATATGGGCATACACTTTGGGATTTATTCCTGTAATTATTTTTACAGTATCAGTACATGCGGCAAATGGTTTTTCTGACCATGCAGCACACTGGGCAATGTCGCCATTCTTTAATGACCATACTTCTTATGGCGCGATGCTCGCTATGATTATTCCCATAATTTTTGGAATTGCAATCACTACAGATAATAAATCTCAAAATTCACGAATTTTTACATTTATAGCTCTTACTATTCTTATAATTGCTATCTACTTTTCTATTAGTAGAGCAGCATGGCTAAGTCTTATTATTGCAATTGGAGTTTTTATTATGATGAAATTCCGAATTAAGCTATCATTAGTTATGACGATAGCATTAATAGGTTTTGCAATTATTTTTAGCTTTAGAGAGCAGATAATAATGAAAATGGAGAAGAATAAGCAAGACTCCTCCAACAATTTTATGGAACACGTACAAAGTGCTTCAAATATTGCTACCGATGCTTCAAATCTTGAAAGAATAAATAGGTGGAACTCTGCCATTAAGCTATTTATGGATAGGCCTATATTTGGCTGGGGACCTGGTACTTACCAGTTTGTATATGCACCGTATCAAAGTGTTAGCGACAAAACTGTTATTAGCACCAATGTTGGAAATAAAGGTACTGCGCATAGCGAATATCTTCTTATTCTATCGGAAGAAGGGGTGCTTGGATTGATTAGTTTTCTGGTAATTCTTATTCTGATAGCAATTGTTTCGCTAAATATTTATAAAACTGCAAAAAATAATGTGGCAAAGAAATATGGGCTACTACTATTTCTAGGATTAATAACTTATTTCGCTCATGCTTTTCTAAATAATTTTTTGGATACCGATAAGGCAGCAGTGCCATTTTGGGGGTTTGTGGCTGCCATTGTAGCCATCGACTTATACCATAAAGATACTATTGAAGAGAAAAAATAACCATTACAGTTTTTGATTTACATATGAGTACAGGAAGCATTTATATCAAAGACTCCTTCGTTGCTTTTGGTTGTATAATATAAGGTCATTAATTTTTTATCATTAGTAACTACTCCATAACCTTCGATATCAATCATTGTATTGCCAATAAATTGACTTTCTATTATTAAGCTATCACCTTTTAAAGTAGCAAAAGCTCTTTCTTCATGACCTTTATTATTAATATTATATATGGCATAAATACTGCTATTGTTAGTAGATTCTTCTATATCAATTGTAAAGCTGCTCATTCCCATAGGGCTTTGTTCGTCGCAACGCCACTGTCCTGAAATACTAGTATATTCTTTATCCTCTTTTTTACAGGAAGAGGTCGTAATAAAGAAGCTCGTTAGAAGAATTATAGTTAATACTATTTTTATATTTGTCATCCTATTTTTGAGTTTTTCTAAATTAATAAGTTTTTGTTTCTATTAATTTTCCCTGCTTATCAAATCCCTTAGAAAGACCCTTGCGCTCTCCACTCACAAAATTAATTATGCTCATAAGCTCTGTTGTATCATAAAAAGTCTTCCATTCACCTTCTTTCTTACCATTAATATAATTCCCAGAGTTTTTTAAAACACCCGATTCGTAGTAAACTTTCCACAACTCTTCTTTCAGATTATCAATATATTCACCTTCTGTTTTTACTTTTCCATTTTTATAATAAATCGTCCAATATCCATTAAAAATATCATCCTTATACTCTCCCTTGCTATACATTTCTCCACTTTTATAATAAGTAACCCATTCCCCTTTTTTAAGATTATTATAATACTTTCCTTCCTCTTTAGTTTGCTTAGCAAGCAAAATATTAGCTTCTGCTACTCGATAATAATACTTATAATCTCCTTCAATTTTATTATCTATATAGTTGCATTCCAGCATAATATCACCATTTGGATAATAACCAATATATTTTCCATCAAGCACTCCATTTTTATAGACTGCTCGCTTACTTATATCACCATCTTTAAAATCTTTATAGTAGCCTATAAAATCACCAACATATTTACCATTTTTTATGGTCGATTTCTCTTTAATAAATCCATTATCGAAATATGTAGCTCTTATTCCTATTTCCACTCCATAATAAAACCCTCTTTTACTCTCTATTTTTCCGTTAGAATAATACGAATAGCTAGCTCCATTTTTAAGATTATTGGAATACTCAGTTTTTTCTCTTATACCTCCTCTTTCATAAAATATAATAACAATCCCACTAATAACATTATCCTTATAAGGAATAATTTGATTAGTATCGCCAGAAGTGAAAAAGGTAATTGTATTACCCTCTAGTTTATCATTTTTATAATTTAAAATTTGTTTTAAGATTCCTTCTTCATAATAATCAAGCCATATGCTATCCAACAGATCATTCTTATAAACACCCTCTTGCCATAGATTTCCATTCTCATAATATATTTGGTAAAGCCCATCTTTAAGAATTTTGTCATCAACGGTTTTAATATTATAGACCTCTCTAAGCTGAGAATTTTTACCAGAATATCTTGTCTCTACAACCTTCTGTGAGAATAGAGAAAACGATAATAATAAAGTGACTAATATAAGGCCTAACTTATTCATATATTATTTAGGAATTAATAAAAAAAGTTTATGGTTCGATTATTAGCTGCGCCCCTTCCAATGATTTTCTATGGCCATAATCCATAACTGCTGCTAGAGCATATTTCTTGCCTTTAATAAATTTCTTATCCAAATGTAGTTGTACAACTCTAGTCTGACCTGGGTATACTGTATATCTTTTAGAAGGAAAACGCTCTTCTTCTGCAGTTTGAATATCAGCAACCGAAAGAGATATTTTTGCATCAATAACTTTATCACCTGTATTTACAATTGTAACTTCATAAACAGATCTATCCATATTATTAGAATCTAGTACTATTTCAACTTGCTTAAAATTAGTAAGTTTAGCTGAGTAATTAATATTTGATCTTGGCGACTGTTTAACCAAAACAACAATTCTAGGAACCAATAACACACCAGTAGCCATATTTTCATTATCAATATCAGAGGCTAATTTTTCGTTATCAACTTTAATATGAATCATCCCCCAACGAGTTTCATAATGCTGCTTTGGCACAGTAATAATAAGTTCAACTTCAGTTGTTTCATTAGGGTTTAGAATAACAACAGATGGCGAGATATTTATCCAATTAGCAATAGATTTTTCGGTGCTCCCTGCGGCAACACCTTTTTTTGCTCCTTTTTCTCCAATAGTATAATCTGATAGTTTTAAGCTGTACTTTTGCTTAATATTTGCATAATTTTTTATAGTTAAAGTAGTTTTTTCTACAGAGCCTGGCTCTGCCCTAAAATTCACCAGTACAGGAGCTACTTCAAAATCTTGAGCATAAATAAATGTGCTTATCGTTAGTATAATACTTAGTAAAAGAATTCTCATTGTTTTGCTTTTATAATAATGTTAATATAGTTTTAAGCAGTAGATTAGAGGGTTTCTAGTTAAAACAACTATCCTCATTGTATTCTGCGAAATTAGTAAAACTATACCGACATCCCAAAAAATAATTATATTTCTCTAAATTATGGTTGTGATCCTGAGTTTAACGAAGGGAATGCCCTGCCTATTGATTTTCCTATTTGGTATAAGCGAAGCCTTCGCTAGTAAATTAATTCACCACAAACTTAATAGTCTTAGCACCATTATTACTACGTATCTCCATAAAATAAATTCCTGATTTAAGATTAATATTAAAATACTGGTCTTTGGGATTTTGTGCCACGAATATTACTTGCCCCATGGTATTTAATATTTTTACCTCTGTGGCTTCAATATTTCCAATGTCGAGCATAAATTCTCCTGAG
>JAOZPM010000021.1:0-8010 GCA_029932765.1 Bacteroidales bacterium
AGCTTAGGTTTATTCCTGGGCAAGAAACTAAGGAAATAGAAACTATTTTTGATTTTTCAGATACAGGAGGCTTTCTTCGTGGAGTAGAAAAATGTAATGGTTCGGGAGATTGCAGAAAAACTGAACTTACAGGAGGCGTTATGTGCCCAAGTTATATGGCTACTCGCAATGAGCAAAATGCTACACGTGCAAGAGCTAATACACTTAGAGAGTATATTACAAATTCCACAAAAGTTAATCCTTTTGACCATAAGGAAATATACGATTCTTTGGATCTATGTTTATCGTGCAAGGGTTGTAAAACAGAATGCCCTAGTAATATCGATATGACTAAGTTTAAGGCAGAATTTCTTCAGCATTGGTACGATAAGCATGGTGTGCCTATACGTTCTTTATTTATTGCATATATAACTACTATCAGCAAATTTGGAATGATTCTTCCTTGGGCTTTTAACTTTGTTGCTAAAAATAAGTTTCTATCAGGAATTCTTAAAAGCGCAATTGGTTTTGCTCCAAGTCGTAGTATTCCAACACTTTATAAAACAACATTGCGCTCTTGGGCAATTGCCAATAAGTATAATGGTAGTTTTACAAAAGGAAAAGTTATGCTGTTTTCTGATGAGTTTACCAATTATAATGATGTTGAGATTGGTATTAAAACATTGAAACTGCTTAATAAATTAGGATACGAAGTTATTCTTCCAAAACATAAGGTAAGTGGTAGAACTTTTTTATCAAAAGGGCTTTTGCGAAAAGCAAAGCAGATTGCAAATAAAAATGTGGAAATACTATCTGGTTTAGTAAATGATAATATAAAACTCATAGGAATAGAGCCATCTGCAATACTTACTTTTAGAGATGAATATCCAGAAATAGTTGATAAAGACCTAAGGAATAAAGCTAAAGAACTTGCTCGTAATTCATTGATGGTTGATGAGTTTTTGTGGCAAGAAATGCAAAAAGGAAATATCACAAAATCGCAGTTTACAGATAATGCTGCTAGCATAAAACTCCATGGCCATTGTCAGCAAAAGGCTGTGGCTGGTACTTTGTCAACGAAAGCAGTTTTAGGTTTTCCAGCAAATTATTCCGTGGAAGAAATTCCTTCGGGTTGTTGTGGAATGGCTGGTAGCTTTGGTTACGAAAAAGAGCATTTTGAGATATCTATGGCAGTAGGAGAGTTAGTGCTTTTTCCTGCAATTCGCAAAATGGAATCTAAAGAAATAATTGCAGCTCCAGGTACTAGTTGCCGTCATCAGATACATGATGGCACAAAGAAAGATGCAGTGCATCCTGTGGAGGTTTTGTTTGATGCCTTGGTATAATCAAAAAGAGCTTTTAGTTATATAAACTAAAAGCTCTTTTTATTATAGTAATTATTTGATATTACTTCTTTTCAGTACCGATATTAAAATAGTCGAAACCATTTTTCTCAACATCTTTTCTGTCAAAAAGGTTTCTTCCGTCAAAAATAACTTTATTCTTAAGTAATTTTCCCATTACCTCAAAATCAGAAATTCTGAACTCTGGCCATTCTGTAACAAGCATTAGTGCATCAGCATCAACTAGAGCACCGTATTTGTCTTCAGAGTATTCAATTTTATCGCCAATACGCCTTTTGCTCTCTTCCATAGCTACTGGGTCGTATGCCTTTACTTTAGCACCTTGCTCTATTAGTTTATCAATAAGAATAAGAGCTGGAGCTTCACGCATATCGTCAGTCTTAGGCTTAAAAGATAATCCCCAAAGTGCTATAGTTTTGCCCTTAAGATCACTACCAAAGTAGTTCATGGCCTTATAGAATAATCTAGACTTTTGCGACTCGTTTACTTCCTCAACAGCCTTCAATATTTTCATAGAATAGTCATGGTCATCAGCAGTTTTAATAAGTGCTTTTACATCTTTTGGAAAACAACTTCCTCCATAACCAATTCCTGGGTAAATAAATTTATGACCAATACGAGTATCGGATCCTATTCCTGCTCTTACTTGATTTACATCAGCTCCCATTATTTCGCATAGGTTTGCAATATCATTCATAAAGCTAATTTTTGTTGCCAACATTGAGTTTGCAGCATATTTAGTCATCTCAGCAGATGGTACATCCATAAAAATTACAGGATGTCCATTTAGAGTGAAAGGCTTGTATAAACGAGCCATTATTTCTTCAGCTCTTTCAGATTCCACACCTACAACAATCCTGTCGGGCTTTAGGAAATCGCTAACAGCATCACCTTCTTTTAAGAATTCAGGATTTGATGCAATATCAAATTTTAGCTCAGAACCTCTTTCATTAAGTTCGTCTTGTAATGCATTTCTAACTTTCTCGGCAGTTCCTACAGGTACTGTGCTCTTTGTTACCATTACTAGGTGGCTATTCATATTGCGTCCAACATCACGAGCTACTTGCAATACATATTTTAAGTCAGCAGATCCATCCTCGTCGGGTGGAGTTCCCACAGCGCCAAATACAACCTCAGCTCCTTCTAATACTTTAGATAGTTTAGTTGAAAATTTTAGTCGCCCAGCTTCAAAATTTCTTTTTACCATTGGTTCCAAACCTGGCTCCCAAATTGGTATGATGCCTTTATTTAAGTTCTCTATTTTTTTTACATCAATATCAACGCATGTAACATCAATGCCAACTTCTGCAAGACAAGCTCCAGTAACTAGCCCTACATATCCTGTTCCTACTACTACTATTTTCATATATATATAATATTTTATTTCTTAGTATACTATTTTAAGTTGCGAATATAAATATTTAATTATTCAAATTATTACTTCAAATAATGTCTTATTACGTTTTTATTAAAATGAATATCAATATTTAACACCACGTTTATACTTCCATCTTTTATGCGACCATAACCAATTTTCAGGTTTTTTTCTTATTACTTCCTCTAATATTTCAAAATACTTATTTGTAATTTCATATTCTTCAGTTTCCTTAGGATTAGTAAAAAGAGTATGTGCCGTTATCTCATAATATCCTCGTTTTACTCTTTGAATATCAATAAACACAACGGCTAAATCAAGCATCTTAGATAATTTTTCGGCACCAATATGTACTCCAGTTTCCTGATTTAGGAATGGAATCCAATGCTTTATTTTAGCATGATGAGGACTTTGGTCTGCCATAAACATATAGAGCTTATCGCCTTGTTTATGATTAAGCATTACATCATAGGTTTTATCCATAGGGTAGAGTGTGAAGCCAAATCGCTCACGAGTTCTCACCAAATATTTATCCATTACAGGGTTTTCTATTTTGCCATATACTGCCCAGCATTCTTGAGGAACCCATAAAGGTGCTGTTACACCATATTCCCAGTTTCCATAATGCCCCATCATCATCATTACACTTTTTCCATTATCGTAATGCTCTTGAAAAACTTCTGGATTAGTAAATTTAAAACGCTTCTTAATGCTCTTCTTACTAATGGTAAACTCTTTTACCGTTTCAAGCATTACATCCACAAGGTGTCTAAAAAATTTGCGCTGTAGATTGATTATCTCTTCATGAGACTTTTCAGGGAAACTATTCTTAAGATTCTCATAAACAACTTTTTTTCTATATCCTATTACCTTATATAGAATAAAATAGAAGAAGTCGGAAACTCCATACATTATCCAGTGAGGCAATAGAGAAAAACCGTATATAAATGGCATCCAAATATATGCGCCGGCTCCGTGTAGTTTCTTATGTTTCATTATTGATTATTTAATGCAATATTTTATATATTAATTCCTTAAGTAAGTCTCCTCCACTTGTATATGGATTGTCAACACCCTTAGCCTTAGCGTCATATTCTCTAAGATAACCAATAATTCGTACTAATTTAGCATAAGAATAATACCGTGCTGCTGAAGAAATTGCATTTACAAAATAAGGATTAATGCCTAAAGCAGAAGCTATTGAACGGGGTGATTTGTCTTGTAGAGTATGTATAACTGCTATATTCGAAAAGTAGTTATATAGAATAGGAATTATCATTACCAAAGGATGATCTTTTGGATTTGCTGCAAAATAGAATATTATCTTATTTGCCTTAGTTATATCTTTCAAACCCAATGCATTTTGAAGTTCAAAAACATTATAATCTTTAGAAATACCTATCTTATCCTGAATGTCATCCTCAGTAATAGTTTCGCCTTTCTTAGTGGTTATTAGTAATTTCTGTACTTCATTAGAAATTCTTGATAAGTCATTCCCTAAATGCTCAGATAACATTCTACTTGCTGGTGGTGTTATTGATACGCCAATTGATCTTATATGATTTTCTATCCAATTGGGTGTTTGATTATCATATATTTTCTTTGAGTCAAAAAGAATATGATTTTTCTTGATTTTCTTTGCCACAGCAAGTCTGCCATCAATTTTTTTGTATTTATAGCAGAAAACTAGAATTGTTGATTTCTGTGGGGAGTCAATATACGATTCTAATAAGTTTAATTGCTTAAGATGCTGAGCTTCTTTAACTAGTATTACTTGATGGCTCGACATCATAGGAAATCTTTTAGCCATAGTAATAATAGTACCTATATCTGTATCCTTTCCATAAACTACCGATTGATTAAAGTCCTTTTCTCCTTCAGTCAGTACATTCTGGTCAATAAGATTGCAAATTTCATCAATAAAGAAACCTTCCTCACCATGTAAAAAGTATATTGGGGAAAAAATTTTATTCTTTATGGATTTTATTATCTCTTCGTATCTCATGCTCAGCAAATAATTTAGCTAAATAATAAATGCTTTACCTTACTCTTGCTTTTAATAAGGCTTTCCATAGCATCTATTCCTATTTTAATATGATCAGTAACGTATTCAGAAGTAACCCCTTTGTCACTTTTTTCAGTCTTAACCCCAGAGGAAATCATTGGCTGATCCGATACAAGAAGCAATGCTCCAGTAGGAATTTGATTATAAAAACCAACTGTAAATATTGTTGCAGTTTCCATATCTATTCCCATAGCACGTGTTGACCGTAGGTATTCCTTAAATATATTGTCATGCTCCCAAACTCTTCTATTAGTAGTATATACTGTTCCTGTCCAATACTCTCTGTTAAATTTAACAACGCTTTTCGAAATAGCTTTTTGTAATGCAAAGGCAGGCATTGCAGGAACCTCAGGAGCAAAATAATCATTAGAAGTTCCTTCGCCACGTATTGCCGCAATTGGTAGAATTAAATCACCAAGTTTATTTTTTTTCTTTAGTCCTCCGCATTTCCCTAAAAATAATACCGCATCAGGATCTATTGCTGCAAGTAAGTCCATAATTGTTGCAGCCATTGGGCTTCCCATCCCAAAATTTATTATTGTAATACTATTAGCAGTAGAGCTCTGCATAGCTTTGTCTTTTCCTTCAATTTCAGAATTAAATAAGTTTGCAAATATTTCTACATAATTGTTAAAATTGGTTAGCAGAATGTATTTGCCAAAAGTGTTTAATTCTTTACCAGTATATCTTGGCAACCAATTGCTTACAATATCTTCTTTAGACTTCATAAATTAATTATTTTAGTTTTATAATCTAGTTTCAACTTTTTTCTGCATTACAGCTTTCCATGATGCAAAATCGCCAGCAATAATATGCTTACGTGCTTCCTTTACTAGCCATAAATAAAATGCTAGATTATGGATACTTGCAATCATAGGCCCAAGGGTTTCTTTAGCAGTGAATAAATGGCGCAAATATGCTTTTGTATATTGGCTATCAACAAAAGAAAGCCCGTTTGTATCAATGGGACTAAAGTCGTTATACCACTTTTTATTTTTGATATTTATAATTCCTTCGCTAGTAAATAGCATGCCATTTCTACCATTGCGAGTAGGCATTACGCAATCAAACATATCAACTCCAAGCGAAATGCCTTCTAATATATTTGAAGGAGTACCAACTCCCATTAGATATCTAGGTTTGTCTTCTGGTAGAATGTCTGTAACAAGTTCAGTCATTTCGTACATCAACTCATGAGGCTCGCCCACCGATAATCCTCCAATAGCATTTCCCTCAGCTCCTTTGCTGGCAATCATTTCTGCTGATTGCTTTCTCAAATCCTTAAAAGTACTTCCTTGTACAATAGGGAAGAGGCTCTGCGAGTGACCATATTTTGGCTCTGTTTTATCAAAATGATCGATACAACGTTGTAGCCAATTATGAGTCATATGCATTGAATTCTTTGCGTAGTCGTAATCGCAAGGGTATGGTGTGCATTCGTCAAATGCCATTATTATATCTGCTCCAATAGTACGTTGAGTTTCTATAACATTCTCAGGAGTAAAAAGATGCTTAGACCCATCAATATGGCTACGAAAATGAACGCCATCTTCTTTAATTTTGCGAGTATCGCTAAGAGAATATACTTGGTATCCACCGCTATCTGTAAGTATTGGGCCTTTCCATCCGTTGAATTTATGTAGTCCACCTGCGCCCTCTATAACTTCTAATCCTGGTCTAAGAAATAGGTGATATGTGTTGCCTAAAATAATTTGTGCTTTTATATCTTCACTAAGTTCTTTAATATGAACAGCTTTTACTGTGCCAGCAGTACCCACAGGCATAAATATAGGGGTTTCTATATCACCATGGTCTGTATGCATAAGGCCAGCACGTGCTTTGCTCTTTGGGTCTTTATGTAGTAAATCAAATTTCATAAAATAATTGTTATTCTTTAGTAGTATAAAAAAGAATGTAAAATGTAACTAACTATATTGTAATCAATGCTTAATGTATTATTATATAGCTGTATTCAGTCTTTTAAATACTAAATATTTGTTTAATATATAACAAACAAAAGTAGCAAAAATACAGCTATGATTTTCCTTATATTTTGTTAAGATAATCTAAGTTTAAATTTATTAGTAAATGCAGCTTTATGGTTTAGGAAATTAGAAATAAAGATATTAACAAATAGATATTGATTTTAAGTTTTATTCTAGTTCAAAACTAAAGATAAAAACTCATATTTTCGCAATATAATTTTAATGTGAGTTTGTTATGTATATAATGAAAATTAAAGGTAGCGGAAAGATTCCTAATTATATTCAATTACGAGATGATGATTTTGCGTTAATCTCATATTTTAAGGCTAGTGCATATATTAATGCTCTTGCAAATGATAATATTCAAGAATATACAGAAGATATTGCTGAAATAATTAATGATATGAATTATGGAGAGCTTTACTATATAAAAAATAAAAAATAGATATATGAACGTATTAATTGGTCTTAAGAATGTATCGGTATTTCAACAGAAAATAATGATACTAAAGGATGTGAATCTTGAAATTAGAGAAGGTGAGTTTGTTTATTTTGTAGGCCGTACCGGAAGTGGTAAGAGCAGTTTAATGAAGCTCCTATATGCTGATTTGCCAATGAAAGAAGGAGAAGCTTCAATAGTAGGTTATGATTTGAATAAGCTTAAGAGAAAAGAGATTCCTTTTTTACGAAGAAAGCTAGGAATTGTATTTCAGGATTTCCAGTTGCTAATGGATAGAAGTGCAGCCGAGAATTTGCTTTTTGTTATGAAAGCAACTGGCTGGAAAGACAAAAAGAAAATGGAGCAGCGCTTAAAAGAAGTTTTAAAGGATGTAAGAATGGATACCAAAGGTCATAAGATGCCTCATCAATTATCTGGTGGTGAGCAGCAGCGTATAGTTATTGCTCGTGCACTTATTAATGAGCCAGATCTTATTTTGGCAGATGAGCCTACTGGTAATCTCGATCCAGAAACATCGCGAGGGATTATGAATTTGCTAAGAGATATCTCCATATCGGGTAGAGCAGTTGTAATGGCTACTCATGATTATTCCCTGTTTACTGAATTCCCAGGTCGCAAAATTACTTTTGAAGATTCTACAATTAAAGAAAAGAATACGATTATTGATATAGTAAAGGATAAAGTTCAATCGATTGTGAACTAATGCTTAAAGACTGTATAATGCCTACTGAAGACTGCCTACTGAAGACTGAATAGAACACTAACTCCAATGCTCATTGATA
>JAOZPM010000021.1:8110-22929 GCA_029932765.1 Bacteroidales bacterium
CTGAAGACTGCCTACTGAAGACTGAATAGAACACTAACTCCAATGCTCATTGATATAATCATTAATTTCGCCTATTGATTCTATCTCCTGAGACGAATTTCCGCTTCTAACATAGAATTTTTCATTAGATTTTCCATTCTTATCTTTTACTATTAAGAATAAAGGTTCTTTTGCTTTTAATACTCTTAACTTGCAAACTGTTTTGTTATTTACAATTTCAAATTTCATTCTTATATAACTACTTACATATTTAACTCCCATTAGAGTATGGAGTAAGTTTCGAAGATGAATCTCAAAATAATCTGCATCTTTTTTCTTTAATGTGTCAAAGTCATTCTGTAGTCCAAGTACGTTTTTATCGTCATCTACACCAATTATTAATATACCTCCATCGGTATTGCCGAATGCAGCAATAGTTTTAAAAATAACTTGTTCTAATGCTGGGTTAACCTTCTCTTGTCTATAATCCCATCGCATAGATGATTTAAACTCTAAATACCTATTTTCATCTTCAATTAACAGCAATTTTAATGAAGGTATTTTCTTTTGTGATAATTGATAAAACTTACTTTTATTTACAAATAATAAAACTAAGCCAACTAATAATAATACAGCTCCAAGAGGAAATTCAATATTATAATATTTGTTTAGCTTATGTTCAGTAACTATATCGAAACTAGGCACAGATAATAAAAAATATTTAACACCAAAAGTATCATCATTATATTTTTTAAAAGAGTTCCAATAGGTATTTTCTTTATATGCAAAACTAAATATGCCAGAATCTTGTTTACTAAATCTATTATAATGGAATAGGGTTTCCTTAATTAAGCTGTCCTTAAATGAGTTTATGGAGTTGGTAGAATCTAAATTCTTAAAAGTTTCGGTAATGCCTGAGCCAAGGTTCATTTTATCACCATTTTTTGTTTCTATTAGTAGATTTACCTGGTCGTAGGTTCTATAGATATCAAATTTTTCTAGTAATTGCATTCTTGAATAACTAAGAACAATAGTGGAGGTAATATCCTGATTTTTATATGAATATCCTGAGTAAAAAAGATTATTGTCAGTTGTTAGTTGATTATTAACTTTATTGGGAATATTAAAAAGCCAGTGTATTTGGTTATTATTAGTTACAATATTCTTAAACCATTCGGAGTCAACCATTGCCACTTCAAAGCTCTCGTCCCATTTGCTAATAAGCTTATTGTTCTTATATCTTTTCCATTGAACAATATCTAACTCCTCAGTTGAGTCTACACCTATTACAATAGACTCTTTTGATTTATAAACCTGTAATTTATAATTATTTTGAAGAAAGGAAATAGATAATATATCGTCATTATTATTTAGTATATTTAGAAAATAATCTTTACTTAAATCATAATCCCTAATTAATAGATTTTCATTAAAAGTTGATTTTATGTTTAGGTTATTTTCATTAACACTATTAATAAATCCACTGAAGGATTTCTCAAATTTATGGGAATCTTGAGCAAATATTGTTTCAGGATATTCGGTATGATTTTTAAGGTAGAAATTGGTTAAAAGTAATGTAATACCAATTATAATAAAAATGGAGGAGATTAAGTATTTTCTCATTAATAAGCTAGATTATGGACAACTAAAAGGTTTTATATTTCAGCAATCACGGTTTTGCCAGCTCTAACAGATTGGTCAAGCTCTACATTAATTTTGGCGTCTAATGGTATAAATAAATCAACTCTAGAGCCAAATTTTATAAATCCTAGTTGCTCTCCTTGAGTTACTTTATCACCTTCTTTGCCGTACCAACGAATTCGTCGTGCTACAGCTCCAGCTATTTGTCTAACAAGAAGTGTTATTTTGTCATTCTTAATTACTAGGGTATTTCTTTCGTTATCAGTAGAGGATTTAGGATCCCAAGCAACAAGAAATTTGCCATCGTGGTATTTATTATAAACAAGGTTACCCGAAATAGGGTAGCGGTTCATATGAGTATTAAATGGCGACATAAATATTGAAACCTGAATCCGTTTCTCATTAAGGTATTCGTTCTCAACAGTGTTTTCAATAACAACTATAGTACCATCTGCAGGAGATATAATTTGATTCTCATTTTGCTGTATATTAATATCAGGCCAACGAAAAAATGAGATTATCATAATCCAGAATATAATGGCTGCAATGTCTAATATTATTAGAAGTATAGGCCAATATCCAGTTATTGGTATTATGTAATGAAAGAAAACCATTAATAATGATAATATCAAAAAAAATGTTGGTATTATTCGTTTACCTTCTTTATGTAATTTGTAAGCCATTTTATAAGTTTTATTTAATGCAAATTTAAGAAAAAAGCATGATAAATACAATTGCAACTGGAACAGCTACAAATACTCCATCAAACCTGTCTAAAATACCTCCATGACCAGGAAGTATATTTCCTGAATCTTTTATGTTTAAACTACGTTTAAACATACTTTGAATTAAATCGCCATAAACGCTAGCAATACTAATTGTAAAAGCATATGCAATCCAGGTAATGGTATTTAAATCAGAGTAGTATATCGAGAATACATAGCCAACAATTGATGCAGCGATTAATCCTCCAAAGAATCCTTCCCACGATTTTTTTGGCGATATTCTTTCGAAGAGTCTATGTTTGCCAATGCTTATTCCTGTTAAGTATGCAAAGGTGTCGGATGTCCATATAATAATGAAGAAAGCTAAGATAAAATGGAAGGTTTCCTCACCTTTAAAACCATGATAGAAAAGAAAATTGAGCATGCCAAAAGTTAATCCAACATATAATATTCCGAAAATTGTTATTGATATATTTGGAATTGGATACTTACTATCTCTATACAGCTCGCGTATAGGAATTATGAAAAATAATACTAGAACTATACTTAAATATAAAGCGTTTAAATATCCCAAAGCAATAAGTGCAACTATAATATAAAGTATTCCTGAAATTATAGTACCAAAAATTGTTTGTGCTCTATAATTAGTATTAGAGAGTGTTTTGTAAAACTCATAAGTACCAAGTATAGTAGTTATTAAGAATAGGCCAGCGAATGTAAATTTGCTTAACAAAATGCTTCCAACTATTGATAATACAATTATTGCTCCCGTAAGACTTCTTAATGCTAATTCTTTCATATTATGTTTTATAATATATTTTCCTCTGTTAAAAAAACAATTAAACTCCGTGGACCATGTGCTCCCAATACAAGCGTTTTTTCTATATCAGCAGTACGACTAGGGCCTGATATTAGAGTTGTCATACTAGGCAAATTACCATCATATTTTTCAACTATAAGTTCAAGTGCCTCTTTTACTGTTTCTACAATTTGCTCCCGATGCGCTATTACAACATGAATGTCGGGAATAAAATTTAATTGTCGGCCACTATCTTGTTTAGAGCTTATCATTACGCTTCCAAGTCTTGCAACTAAAGCTTCACATAATGTTACAGATATCTTTATATTCTCTGCACGTTCTTCACCATCAGCAATTTCAATGTCGAGATTTGCAAGTAAATCAGTTATTGAAGCATCTTTAATATGTACTTTGCTTATTTTATTAGATTTAAATAATCTACTAATATTATTATATAATTCTTCTCTGTTTTCGCAATATACAAAATGCCCATCTAATTGATTCAGTTCTTTAGCAAAGGTAATATCTAAGCCATCTGTTAGTGGCGTATAGATATTGCTTTTTAGGTCTACATCAGAATATTCGTTAATGATTTTATCCATATTTGCTAAACGAATCTTCTTTAGTATTTGCTCCCTTGCTGTAGTTTCTTGCATCTATGCTTTATAATTAATTTTCTGTATTTTGTGGTTTTTTCTGTGTTTAACTCTTAGTTGTTTCTTCTTTTACAGTTTCCTCTTTTGCTGCTTCAGCTTTCTTTTTTGATTCTTCCTGCTGCTTAATTCTATCTTCAATATGCTTTTTCTTTTTAGCTTCAGATTCAGCATAGCCGTCTTTATAATCTTTACTTATACTTCTAGAATCCTCATGAGCTGTGCCATCATTAAATGTTCTTGGACCATAAATAGCCTCAACATCTTCAGTAAAGATTACTTCATCAGTAAGTAGTTTTTCCGCCAATTGCTTAAGCTTATCAATATTTTTTGAAAGAATATCTACAGCTCGTTTATAAGCTTTCTCAGCTAACTCATGTACTTCTTGATCAATAAGTTCTGCTGTTTTTTCAGAATATGGCTTTTGGAAAGAATATTCAGATTGCCCAGAAGAATCATAATAACTAATATTACCAATCTTATCGCTTAAGCCATAGTATGCAACCATTGCTTGTGCTTGTTTAGTAACTTTCTCTAAGTCATTAAGCGCTCCTGTAGATACTTTGCCAAATATAACTTCCTCAGCAGCTCTACCACCCATTGCAGAAGTCATTTCATCAAACATTTGCTCAAAGGTAGTTATTTGTCTCTCTTCTGGTAAATACCATGCTGCTCCAAGTGCTTTACCACGAGGTATAATAGTTACCTTTACCAATGGGTTAGCGTATTCTAGTAACCAGCTTACTGATGCATGACCAGCTTCGTGATGAGCAATAGTACTTTTCTCCAATGGAGAGATAATTTTATTTCTTTTTTCAAGACCTCCAATAATTCTATCAATGGCATCCATGAAATCTTGTTTGCCAATATCCTTAGAATTGCTACGTGCAGCAATCAAAGCTGCTTCATTACATACATTAGCAATGTCGGCACCTGCAAAACCAGGAGTTTGCTTTGCCAATGAGAATAAGTCTATATTTTTTTGAGTTTTTAGAGGCTTTGCATGTACTTTAAATATAGCTTCTCTTTCGTTAAGGTCAGGAAGCTCTACGTGTATTTGCCTATCGAAACGACCTGCACGAAGCAATGCTCTATCCAATACATCAGCTCGGTTAGTAGCAGCAAGGATTATTACTCCTTGGTTATTGGTAAAACCATCCATTTCGGTAAGTAGTTGATTAAGAGTATTTTCTCTTTCGTCGTTTCCGCCTTGCATTTGATTCTTGCCTCTTGCTCTACCAATTGCATCAATTTCGTCAATGAAAATAATACATGGTGCTTTTTCTTTGGCAGTCTTAAATAAATCTCTTACCCTTGAAGCTCCTACACCAACAAACATTTCAACAAAATCAGAACCTGCAATAGAGAAGAAAGGAACTTCTGCCTCGCCAGCTACAGCTTTTGCAATTAACGTTTTACCAGTACCGGGAGGGCCTATCAAAAGAGCTCCTTTTGGTATTTTACCTCCTAATTGAGTATACTTTTCAGGCTTTTTTAGGAAATCTACAATCTCCATTATCTCAACCTTAGCTTCTGCTAATCCAGCAACATCATTAAAAGTAATTTTTTCTTTAAGGTTTCCGTCAAATAATTGGGCTTTAGATTTACCAATATTAAAAATTTGACCACCAGCACCGCCAGCGCCTCCACCCATTTTGCGCATTATGAATACCCAAAATAGAATGATTAGACCTAATGGTAATAACCAACTTAGTATTTGAGAAGTATAATCAACTCGGGTTTCATGTTCAATATAAACTCTATCAGTTTCATAAACATTATTGTTTTCTTGAACACTTTGGATTGTTTCGCCAAAGTTCTCTAAATCACCATTATATACAAAATGTGGTGCTCTTACTTCAAATGGACTGTTATCAGTTTTTAGTGAAGGATATGATTCTAACTTATCAGATTTCACATATACTTCAGCATATTCATCTTTATTTACAACAATCACCTTTTCTACATCGCCATTGCGAAGCATTGTTATAAGCTGTCCTTTTTGAATTAAATTGTCAGTTGGTGTGCTTGTGCTAAAAAGATTTAGTAGAATAAAAACTACAGCTATTATTCCATAAACCCAGTAAAAGTTAAAACCTTTATTGTTACCAGATCCTGCACCCTTTAATGGGTTTGGAATTCTGTCCTTTTTATTGTTTGTACTTTTAGTAGCACTTTTATTTATATTGTTTTCAACCTTTTTGATGTCTTTCTCCATCTTAATATTTATTTTTTTTAGTAAGTTGTTACTTTTGCATCGGCCCAAAGAGCTTCTAATGCATAAAACTTTCTTGATTCAGGCTTGAATATGTTTGCCACTACATTTACGTAATCCATTAATATCCAATTTGCCTCCTCACGACCCTCTATCTGATATGGGTCTTCACCCATTTCTTTTTTTACTATTTCATCAATACTCTCAAATATAGCATTAACTTGTACACCACTTTCAGCCTCGCAAATTACAAAAAAATCTGTAATTGCATTATCTAACTCCCTTAAATCCAGTACTTTAATTTTTTGTCCTTTTTTCTCTTTAATGGCTTTTACCATTATTTGAGCCAAGTCCTTTGAGTTATTTGTTTTTATAGTCATTTATTCGATTATTTAATGTGCAAATTTAATTAAATTTGCAATGTCTATTATTAGGATATTTAATAATTGTTGTTAATATTACATTTTTAGTTTTTACTTTTTAAACAAATGAGTATCAGTACTATGTATTATGGGTAAAAAGCAAATATTCTTATTATTAACAATTAACTATTTGCGTAAGTGTTTTTCGCTACATAAATAGCTGTTTTTTTGGACTAAATATACTATTACGACTTTTTGATTTCTAATTCTGATAAATATTAAAGGTATTGCATAATGAGAGAGCTAATTTATATAGAAGAATGTGAGTCAACTAATGTTGAATTGTCATTGTTGCGTGAGTCTAATAGTGATGAAAAAGAGATCGTAATTTGTACGGATTATCAGTCAGCAGGAAAGGGGCAAGGCACTAACTTTTGGGAGTCGAAAAAGAGCGAAAATCTCACCTTTAGTTATAATTTAATTAATACTAGACTAAAGGCAGTAAATCAGTTCTATATATCAATTATAGTTTCATTGTCTATAGTAGAATTATTGAAGGCTTATTTGTCAACAAAAACCATTAGTATTAAATGGCCAAATGATGTATATATTGATAATAAAAAGGTGGCTGGAATTCTCATTGAAAATGTAATAATTGGTGATAAAATTAAGGAGTCATATATAGGAATTGGTATTAATGTAAATCAAAAAATATTTGATAGCAATGCCCCAAATCCAATTTCTATAATTAATTATACAGAAAAAGAAAGTGAGATTAAGGAATTGCTATCCGCATATCTACTTAAGTTTGATTATTACCTAAATTTGTATAAAAATGGGGAATTTGAACGTCTAAAAACTATGTATTTGGATAAACTATATCGAATAAATGAAATTGGAAAGTATCAAATAAATAATGAAATTATTGATGGCGTAATTAAAGGAATTGATGAGTATGGCTTTTTATCAATAATGATAAATGGAGAATTAAAATCATTTGATATAAAGCAAGTTAAGTACTTATAGTTAGCTTTTCTAATTTATTGGCTAGCTTACTAATTGTAGTTGATTATTAATTTATATATTTCAATATCCTAATTAATCAAATTATTTTTGTTGACTATTTAACAGTAGCTTTCTTTGTTTTACTAAAGTTATTAACCATGTTCAGAATGAAAGTGCAAGTAGTTTTACTAGTTATATCCTAAGTTCAATCTATATTCAATCCTAAGTTCAATTGTAAATTCAACCTAAGTTCAATTAGTAAATTGAGAAATAAGATGTTAATATCTGTGAAATTTTAGTAAATTCGCAGCTCAATTTTTTGAGATAACTAAATAAATAATAATAAGTAAATTATGGAAAAAATAAGACAAAGTTTAAGGGATAATAAGGCTGCTCGTTGGGGGGCTTTGGGAATTATCTCAATTACAATGTTTGCAGGATATTTTCTGACAGACGTTATGTCACCTTTAAAACCAATGTTGGAATCACAATTTGGCTGGAGCAGTACTAACTACGGAATATTTACTAGTGCATATGGTTGGTTCAATGTATTCTTAGGCTTGTTAATAGTAGGAGGTATTATCCTTGATAAAATGGGCGTTCGTTTCACTGGTCTTATGGCTTCGGCTATTATGGTCGTTGGTGCATCTGTTAAGTTTTGGGCGGTTTCGAATCCTAGTTTACCATCTGACCTGATATTTGGAATACAGGCACAAGTTTTTTATGCTTCTTTAGGTTTTGCTACCTTTGGAGTAGGTGTTGAGATTGCTGGTATTACGGTTTCTAAAATAATTGTAAAATGGTTTAAGGGATATGAAATGGCTTTAGCAATGGGTATGCAAATGGCAGTGGCTCGTATGGGTACACTTTTGGCGATGGCTGCTCCTGTGCCTTTGGCAATGTATTTCTCAAGTAAGCATAATCAAGTAGTTGATGGACAAATTATAGAAAAAATGGGGCCAAGTATTTCTGCTCCTATTGCTTTTGCTCTTGTACTTCTTGTTATTGGTTTTATTGCTTTCTTTATATATGTTGCAATGGATAAAAAACTGGAATCATCAGAAGTTGATTTAGAGCTTTCTAATGAAGATGAGTTTAAATTCAGTGATATAATTAAGATTATTGGTAATAAAGGATTCTGGTTGATAGCTATTCTTTGTGTATTATTCTATTCTTCAGTATTCCCATTTATAAAATATGCTTCTGACCTTATGGTTAATAAGTATCATGTTGATCAAAGTCTAGCGGGATTAATTCCTAGTTTACTTCCTTTGGGAACACTGTTCTTAACTCCTTTCTTTGGAGGTATTTATGATAAAAAAGGTAATGGTGCTAATATGATGATCATTGGTGCTGTTCTTATCGTATTAGTTCATAGCGTATTCTCTCTTCCAATTCTTAATTACTGGATGGTAGCTGTTGTTTTAGTTATTATTCTTGGAATTGCACTTTCTCTTGTGCCATCAGCAATGTGGCCTTCAGTGCCTAAAATTATTCCTGAGCATCAACTTGGAACAGCGTTTTCACTAATATTTTGGATTCAGAATTGGGGACTAATGGGTATTCCATTATTAATAGGTTATGTACTTGATAAATCTAACCCAGAGGTTCTTGCTGCTAAAGCACAATTGGCTCAAGGTATTGATGTGGAAGTTCCATTATACGACTATACTAACCCGATGATGATCTTTGCTGGAATTGGTGTATTAGCTATTGTAGTAAGCGTCATGCTTAAGGCTGAGGATAAGAAAAAAGGTTATGGACTACAATTGCCAAATATTAAATCATAATATAATGTATTTGGATATATAAAATATATAAAAGACGGCCTAAAAGCCGTCTTTTTTTTTTGTATTTTCGTGCGACATTATAAAGATAGTATTAATTATAGATTGTTATAATTAGTAATTATATAAAATACATATAAACATTAAAAACATAATACAAGATGAGTAAAGAAATTTTAAATTTAGAGCCAAAAGTAGTTTGGAAGCATTTTTATGATTTAACACAAATTCCACGTCCATCAAAGCATGAAGATGCTATTCAGGATTTTATGATGAAATTTGGAAAAGACTTAGGTCTTGAAACCATAAAAGATAAAGTTGGTAATGTAATTATCAGAAAACCTGCCACTAAAGGTATGGAAGATCGTATGGGTATTATCATGCAGGGTCACCTTGATATGGTTCCTCAAAAAAATAATGATACTAAGCATGATTTTGAGAAAGATCCTATTGATGCATATATTGATGGCGATTGGGTAACTGCTAGAGGTACTACTTTAGGTGCTGATAACGGAATGGGTGTTGCTGCGGCAATGGCTCTTCTTGCTGCTACAGATATTGAGCACGGTCCGCTAGAAGGTCTATTTACTTCTGATGAGGAAACAGGTATGACTGGTGCATTTGGTTTAGAGCCAGGGATTCTTAAAGGAGATATTCTTATGAATATGGATTCTGAGGACGAAGGTGAGCTTTATGTTGGTTGTGCAGGAGGTATTGATGCTACTATTACTTTTGATATTAAAAATGAAGCTGTACCTGCTGGTATGACTGCTTATAATATTGAAGTTTCAGGTTTAAAAGGTGGTCACTCTGGTGTTGATATTCCTCTAGGACGTGGTAATTCTAATAAGTTACTTTTCCGTTTTATGAAGGCTGCGGCTAAACATCATGGTATGCTTATAAGCTATATCCAAGGTGGTAGCTTAAGAAATGCTATTCCTCGTGAATCGTATTCTACAGTAGTTATTCCTGAGGCTAAAAAAGCTGATTTTGAAGCCTGTGTAAAGAAATTTGAAGATATCTTTATTGCAGAACTTAAAACTGTTGAACCTGATTTAAGTTTCAACTTTAAGTCTGTAGATATGCCTAAAGAGGTGATGTCAACTGATGATATGTGGAAGGTTATTAATAGTGTTTATGGTGCTCCTAATGGCGTTATTCGTATGAGTAATGATATTGAGGGTGTTGTAGAAACTTCTACTAACCTTGCAATTATTCAATCAAAAGGTAATAAGCTTGAGGTTGCGGCTTTAATACGTAGCTCTGTGGAAACTTCAAAGGATGATTTAGCAGAAATGTTTGTTTCTATTTTCGAACTAGCAGGTGCTAATGTAGTTCTAGAAGGTGAATACCCTGGTTGGAAACCAAATATGGACTCTAAGATTCTTAAGTCTATGCAAGGTACATACGAAAAAATGTATGGTTTTATTCCTAAGATAATGGTTATTCATGCTGGATTAGAATGTGGTCTTTTGGGTAGCGTTTATCCTAATTGGGATATGATTTCTTTTGGACCAACTATTCGCTTCCCTCACTCTCCAGATGAGAAAGTAAATATTGAAACGGTAGCTAAGTTCTGGGATTTCTTTGTAGGAACTCTTAAAACTATTCCAGTAAAATAGATTTTATTTGAATTAGTTTCAAATATAAATATACAAACCAGTATTAGGCATAGCCCTAGTGCTGGTTTTTGTGTTTTAGAAAGACTGTTATGTTATTGCCATATTTGCCCAATAGCTATGAAATTAATAATATTGAGGGTTTTATTTATTAAGCGATTAAATAGGAGTAACATAGTATATCAAATTATTAGAAAGTAAAAAGCTGCTCAAACATTTGTATGAGCAGCTTTCTTTTTATAAATATTAAGTTCTTTATTTACTTTTTTCTATTTCATCAACATTAACATCTCTGCCTCTATCAGCTTTGCCAATTTTCAATGGGTTTTTAGTAATTCTGCTATGTTCATTACGCTTTTTATGCACATCCACAGCCATCAGAACTGCAGAACGAAATGAATTTGGGCTTGCTAGATTTTTGCTTGCAATATTATAACCTGTGCCATGGTCTGGCGATGTTCTCACTATGCTAAGACCTGCAGTAAAGTTTACTCCATCTTCAAAATTCAGAGATTTAAATGGTAATAATCCTTGGTCGTGATACATTGCAAGAATACCATCAAATTTTGTATAATCATTTGATCCAAAAAATCCATCAGAAGGGAAAGGCCCAAATGCTAATACGCCTTTGTCCTTTGCTTCTTCAATAGCAGGAATAATTATATCTATTTCTTCGCTTCCAAGAAGCCCATTATCACCTGCATGAGGGTTTAACCCTAAAACAGCAATGCGTGGTTTCAATATGCCAAAATCTACTTTTAAACTATTTCTAAAAGTATCAAGTTTACTGAGAATCAACTCTTTTGTAATACTACTTGATACATCTTTTATTGGTATATGGCCAGTAACAACAGCAACAGTCATTGTTTCTCCCGAAAGAATCATCAGCTCTTGGTCTTTGCCAAATTTTTCAGCTAGATATTCAGTATGCCCAGGAAACTTAAAATCATCGCTTTGAATATTGTCCTTATTTATAGGGGCAGTAACCATAACATCTACACCATGCCCAAGATCCTGAGTTATTGCTTCTAAAGACTCATAGGCAAGTAATCCAGCCTCCGGTGTTGAAATTCCCGCATCAATCTTTACTTCTTCATTTACAATATTAAGAATATTTAATTTACCATCAATTGCCTGACTTGCAGTTTTAATATTATTAAAACTGATATTCATATTAGATATAGTATTCTTATAATATGCGGTTATTTTTGATGAGCCATAAATAATTGGTGTGCAAAAATCAAACATTCTTTCATCTTGGAATGTTTTTAGAATGATTTCATAACCAATTCCATTATAGTCGCCATGACTTATTCCTACTCTAACTTTCTTTTTTACTTCTTCTTCCATCTTTTTTAGTTTTTTATGATTTAAGAGTTGCTATTTTTTATTTTGCTACCTCTTTAATAAAGTCAAATAATAATCTTGTGCCTACGCCAGAACCTCCTTTTGTGCGATAGCTATCCTTAGCACTAAGCATAGCCGGTCCGGCAATATCTAAATGTATCCACGGGTAATCAACAAAATTTTGCAGAAACTTACCTGCCGTAATAGCACCACCTTCAGCACCACCAAGATTTTGAATATCTGCAACGTCAGTTTTTATTAGCTCATCATATTCGTCCCACATTGGAAACTCTACCAAGCGTTCATAAACATTTTCCGAACTTTTATTTAATTGCTTAATATCAGCCTCTTCATTGCGCATGGCTACAATACCATATTTACCAATGGCTCGTGCTGCCGCTCCTGTAAGAGTAGCCAAATCAATTACCATTTCTGGATTATACTTTTGAGCATAGCTAAGAGCATCAGCAAGTATTAAGCGGCCTTCCGCATCAGTATTTAATACTTCTACAGATTTGCCATTATGCATTATTATTATATCGCCAGGAGTATATGCGTCTTGACCTGGTCGGTTGTCTGTAGCCGGAATTAATGTAATAATATGAACAGGTAATTTTGCTTTTGCAATAGCATAAATTGCTGATGAAGCAGCTCCTGCACCTCCCATATCCATATGCATATTGGTCATAAAATCACCAGTTTTTATATTAACGCCACCAGTATCATAAACAACTCCTTTGCCTACAAAGACGTATGGTTTTGAATTTATGGCGTTCTCAGGTTTCCACTCCATAATAGAAAAACTAGGAGGGATGTTGCTTCCTTTGTTTACCGCTAAAAGTCCACCCATTCTAAGGCTCTCTATTTTCTTTTTATTAAGAACAACAAGATCAAAACCAGCATCCTCGCTCATAAGCTTAAATTGCTCAGTAATAGTTTGAGCATCTAATGCCATTTGTGGTTCGTTTAATAAATTACGACTCCAAAATGTAGCTTCATTACTAATATTCATAAGCTCTATTTCTCTTTCTGTAAATTCTTTTACATATATTTTAGAAAGCTCAATATTGCTTTTATCTTTCTTGTTTTTATATTTATCAAATTTATATGAAGATAGAATTATTCCTTCAGCATATAGTAATGAACGATTATTATTATTAAGGTCAATAAGTAAAACGTTTTCTATATTTAATGCAGAGAACTGATTTTGAATTATAGCTCCAGCTTTTCTGTATTCTTCGTCAATAATATGTTTAACAGCTTTTTTGTCAATAATATGCACCCATATTTGTTGTGTGTATCTATTAAAGTGAAATAACTTATTACCTTCCTTATAATTATCTAATATATATTTAAGTTCTTCTTTTTTAAGATTATTTTCAGAAAGACTCTCGATATTATCAGATAATAATACATAACTACCATTATAGTCTTGCGATGAGAGTAACTCTATTCTTGTTTTTATAATTGTATTCATTGTGAAAAAAATTAATGTACATTTGAATCCGTAAAATTAGTGAATTACATTGAGTTTTCAATATAATATTTGAAGAATATTGCTCGTGTTTATTACGATGATATTCAGATTAATAAATGATTTTAATGAAATTAGAAGATATAAAACAAAAAGCACTTGATGGTGGCTTTTTAAGTAAAGAAGAAGGCCTATTACTTAGTAAAAAGGTTGGTGTTACTGAGTTAATGGCTATGGCTAATAGTATAAGAATGAAACTGCATCCACAGAAAAAGGTGGGTTGGATAATTGACAGAAATGTAAATTATACTAATGTATGTAATAGCGGATGTCATTTCTGTAATTTCTATGTTGGAAAGAATTCCAAAAAGGCATATATAACCACTAGTGAGTCTTATGATGATAAAATAGAGGTGTTGTATAAACTTGGAGGACGACAACTATTACTTCAAGGAGGTTTACACCCCGATTTAGGAATTGATTTTTATATTGATTTATTTTCAAATTTAAAGAAAAAATATCCTGATGTGAAGCTTCATGCTTTGGGTCCTCCAGAGATTGTACATATTTCTAAATTAGAAGGTATTAGTTTTAAAGAGACATTGGAGCGCCTAACTGATGCTGGTATGGATAGTTTGCCTGGTGCAGGAGCTGAAATTCTTGTGGATAGAGTTAGAAAAGAAATTTCGAAAAATAAATGTACTTCTAATGAGTGGTTTGATGTAATGCGTGAGGCTCATAAACTTGGAATTACAAGCTCGGTAACAATGATGCTTGGTCATGTGGAGACAGAAGAAGAGCGCTTTGAACATCTAATAAGAACTAGAGATGTACAAGCTGAGAAACCTGAAGGAGCAGTAGGCTTTCTGTCGTTTATCCCATGGCCATTTATGAGTGAGGGTACTGTTCTTAAGAAACGCTCGAAGATAGATTTTGGAGTTTCGGCTACTGAGTATATTAAGTTTATAGCTTTGAGTAGAATTATGCTGCCAAATATTAAAAATATACAAGCAAGTTGGCTCACTGTTGGTAAAGAAGTAGGGCAGTTGTGCTTAAATGGTGGTGCCAATGATTTTGGCTCCATAATGATTGAAGAGAATGTTGTTTCTGTTGCAGGTGCAGATCATAAGTTTGATGCCAATGGAATTCAACAAGCAATTATAGAAGCTGGTTTTGAGCCATTTCAGCGCAATCAAGAGTTTGAAGAAGTTAC
>JAOZPM010000021.1:23029-24107 GCA_029932765.1 Bacteroidales bacterium
CATTGTCATACCGAGCTTTCATTTGCAAAAAATAAAATCGAGCAGGGTGGAGGCATTGATAGTTTTATTGGCAGCTTAGAAAAAATCAAACGCAATACATCCGATATTATAAAGAACGACGCTGTGGCTAATGCCTTATTAGAAATGTCGAGAAATGGAATTGTGGCTGTTGGTGATATTATGAATACTGATTTGTCGTTGGAGGCTAAGAGTAATTCTGGTATTAAGTTTTATAATTTTATAGAAATATTTGGTTCACAAGATTCTGCTGCTGATAAGGCTTGGCAAAATGGCATTAGTTTATTTGATAAAGCTACTGTTCCCAAAAACATAATCCCTCATGCTCCTTATTCATTATCCTTGACTTTATTTGAAAAGATAAAAGATTTTCAATCAACGGAGTCCACAATAAGTATTCATCATAAGGAAAGTGAAGGCGAAGGCGAATATTTTGAAAAGGCTTCGGGAGCTATGGCTGATAGGTTTAAGAGTTGGGGAATGAAAATTCCGCCACATATTCCCAGTGGTAAATCACCCATAGAATCAATTGGTAACTATCTGCAAAACAATGATAAAGTGCTTTTAATTCATAATACTTTTATCAATGAAAAAGAAGTAGACTTTGCTAAGGAGAATTTTAAGGAGACCTATTATGGATTATGTCCCAATGCTAATTTGTATATTGAAAATAAGCTACCACCAGTAGATTTATTAAAGGAAATGGATGTAAATATTTGTATTGGAACGGATAGTTTGGCATCAAATAATAGATTAAGTATAATAGACGAACTCAGAGTTTTGAAATCTAATTTTGATATTAGTAATGATGATTTAATTCGTTGGGCAACTATTAACGGAGCTAAGGCTTTGGGCTTTGATTTGCTGCTAGGCAGTATTGAAGTAGGGAAGAAGCCTGGTCTGGTTCTATTGGATAAGGAGTTGAATTTAATTGAGGTTATAGTGTAAGCCTAAGTGGATTCGGGGGATTGAAGAATGAAGATTAACGATATTCAATTGTAGATTTTAGAGTCAATCAAAAATCATTATTCTAATAATCTTCTATCGTTAATCAAAATAT
>JAOZPM010000021.1:24207-28298 GCA_029932765.1 Bacteroidales bacterium
CATCTTGCCCGATGATTATTTACAAAACTTCGGGCTGGAAGACCATGTTACAAGCTCGGTCAAGATTACCATTATTATACCAATTGCATAATTTTATTGGGACTAAATTATTCGATAAAAATATAGAAACAAAAAAAAGCCAAAATCGATAGATTTTGGCTTTTTTTATATTATATAAATCTAGTTTACCAAATTTGTGCTCTATTCTCAGGAGCTACATAATTCTTATCACCTTCTTGTACATTAAAAGCAGTATAGAACCATGGAGTATTAACAACACCTTGATTTACACGAGCTTCGCCTGGAGAGTGAACGTCTTCTTGCAAACGGCGCATTAATGTTTTTGGTCGAATATGCTGACGCCATAACTGAGCGTATGCAATTAAGAACCGTTGGTCAGAAGTAAGCTCTTCAATAGGTTCCGGAGTACCATTCTTTTTGTATGACATTTGTAAAGCGTTATAAGCAATAAATAAACCGCCATTATCAGCAATATTCTCACCTAATGTTAATTCGCCATCAACATGCATTGAGTCCAAAACTGTATATGCATTATATTGGTCAACAAGGATTTGTGTTTTTTCCTTGAACTTTACAGCATCAGCTTCTGTCCACCATTCGTTAAGGTTTCCATCTTTGTCGTATAAGCGACCTTGATCGTCAAAACCATGAGTCATCTCATGACCAATAACAACGCCAATAGCACCATAGTTCACAGCATCGTCAGCATTTGCATCAAAGAAAGGAGGCTGCAAAATAGCTGCAGGGAATACAATCTCATTCATATTTGGAGAGTAGTAGGCATTTACAGTTTGAGGAGTCATTCCCCATTCTTCGCGGTCAACAGGCTTCCCAATCTTATTAAGATCTCTTTTATAACTGAAAGCTGAACAATTCCATGTGTTTTGAACATAAGACTTAGGGTCAATATCAACAGAGGTATAATCAATCCATTGATTAGGATAGCCCACCTTTACGGTAATAGCTTTAAGCTTTTCTATAGCTTTAAGTTTTGTAGTATCTCCCATCCAATCAAGATTTTTGATACTTTCCTTAAGAGCTATTTGTAAGTTGTCTACTAGCTCAACCATTCGTTTTTTTGACTCTGCAGGAAAAAATTTCTCAACATAAATTTTACCAACAGGATCTCCTAAGTTTCCATTAGTAGAAGAAATCATACGTTTCCAGCGAGGCTTCATCTTATCTACGCCAGAAAGTACTGTACTATAAAAATAGAAATTCTGATCAACAAAACTGCTATTTAATTTACCTGCATTATCATTCAGAATATTCCAAGTAAAATAAGTTTTTATAATTTCTAAATCAGTAGTATTAATAAGAGTAGCTACGCCTGCCATAAACTTTGGCTGACGTACATTTATTACATCAGTATTTGAGATATTAAGTTCAGTAAAATATGATTTAAAATCATATCCTTCAGTACTTTCCATAAGTTCATCAATGCTATTGATATTATAGGTAGCATTAGGGTCACGTCTTTCTAACATAGTCATCGAAATCTCAGCAAGTTTGGTTTCAAATGCTAATACATCATTAGCCTTCTCTGCAGAAGTAGCTTCGTCAATTCCTGCCAAAACAAATATTTTTGTAATATGATCAACATATTCTTTTCTAATATTACTAATACGTTCGTCATCTTTAATATAATAATCACGGTCTGGTAATCCAAGACCTGCTTGTATCATTTGAGCAATCACCTCTGAGCTATTTTTATCATCTTGACTACCAAATACGGCAAAAAGAGGATAGCTACCAATGAAGTTCATTTTTGCCTGTAACTTTACAATATCTTCTTTAGTAGACATTGCTTCAATACCAAAAAGAATAGGTTTAATAGGGGCCATTCCTAATTCTTCAATTGCTGAAGTATCCATTCCAGCATTATAGTAATCACGGATTTGTTGTTCAGGGCTTCCTTTTTCAACTTCTTCCATTTCTGAAATTTCGTCAATCATGCTCTTTACTTGCTCTTGATTTTTCTTAGCAAGAATTTCAAAAGCACCATAGCGACTATACTCTTCGGGCATTGGGTTGGCTTTTAACCAGCCTCCATTTGCGTATTCAAAGAAATCGTTGCCAGGCTTTACCTCAGTGTTCATATTACTGAGCTCTATACCACTTGGTTTCATTTCGTTAGTATTTGTTGTTTGTGAGCAGCTCACAAGTATTCCTGCTGCTGCAAAAAAAATAATATTTCTAATTGTCATTATATAATAATATTAAAGATTTAGAATAAAAAATCAAGACTTTCTCCAATTTGTACCTCATAAGCCTCTTGTCCGTATTTAAATATGCGTAGAGGATGTTTTCCTCTAAGCTCCATTTTGTCGCCATTCATTTCCAATAACGAAGCTTCTCTAAGACCAACAACATACATATCTTGGTTTACTGCAAGAAATTCATCAATTCGTTGCTGACGAGTTTCTCCACCATGACCATCAGGATGAGCATCAAGATAATGTGGGTTAATTTGGAAAGGAATAAGTGAAGTACAAGCAAAGCTAGCAGGCTCCATAATAGGCATATCATTAGTAGTGCGTAGGCTAGGGCAGGCAATATTACTTCCTGCACTCCATCCCATATAAGGTGTGCCTTTAAGAACAGCTTCTTTAATTGCATCCATTGCACCAGTTTTGTGCATCATATGTACTAAATAGAAAGTGTTTCCACCACCAACAGCAACAGCTTCGGCATTCTTAATTGCAGCCACAGGGTCTGCTTCATGGTGTATTGAATATAAGTCGTATCCTAGTTTAGCATATACTTCTTTAACTTTTTGTTCATATACGTTCCACGATTCTTCAAGGCTTACGTCAGATAAATTCACTCCTGCATAAGGGATGAAAAGAACTCTTTTAACCTCTTTGTTAAGGAAATTAGAAATGTGATTCTGTGGCCAGTCTAAATATGCTTCGCCAGCCATAGTTGAATTACTGATTAGTAATAATTTCATATATTATTATTTTAAATGTGAGTGTATAATTCATAATAATTAAAAAGAACTGATAACTAAATAGTTATATATTGTTTTAATGGAATGCTAAGGTATAAAAAAAACCTTGAAGATTTACTTCAAGGTTTTCTGAAAATTAACTAAAATGTGATATTAGGGCTTTCGCTTCTTTAGGCTTAAGCTTTAGTTTCTTTTTTTGCCTTTGTTGGCTTTTTCTTTGCAGTTGTTTTTTCTGCAGTATCAGCTTTTTTTGTCTTTTTCACTGCGGTAGTTTTCTTTGCAGCAGTTGTTTTCTTTGCTGTTGTTGTTTTTTTTGCTGCTGGGGCTTTCTTCTTTGTAGTAGTTGTTTTCTTTGCAGTAGGTTTCTTCTTTTCTACAACTTCTTCTATCTTATCCTCTTTAACAATCTCTGGTGCAACATATTTTTCTTGGGTTTTTCTTTTACGCATACGATGTTTACCATATGATCCTTTTGTTATTTTTCCTCTTCGTGTTTTTTTGTCACCTTTTCCCATAGTAATATTTTTTTGATTTAGAATTAAGTTGCTAATATAGTATTTTTTTTGCTATTATCTATTAATAAAATGATTATTATGTAAGTTATGATGTATCAGTAATATATAGCTAGTCAATAAGTGAACTTGTGATGCATGTTAAGTGTAAATTCCTGTATTATTGTCATTTATATTCTATTTGTTTAGCTTGTTGTTTGTTAATAATGAAATATATACTTATTTCATCTAATACCAATTAGGCCAATTTATTTTATTATTAGATATGATCTACTATTTGTAATATTTACCTTAGTACATGACAAAAAATATCATTGATTTAATTCTACTTTAAATTATTAACAGAACACTCTGTAATACAATATTTTAAAAAACCTTACTTTCATTTTGTCTTGATACTTCGGTAAACTCAGCATAAACTCCAAACGAAACCAGCCTACCATCCCTATCGGGAGGAAATCCGGCAGGCAGGCAAAAAGTATTAGCATTCTATTTGCTTCATTCGGCAAAAGATAAGTTCCTTATCTTCTGCTCTCATTACAGCAAATAAACAAGAGCGAAAAAACTCCCACCCGCGAATTTCAAAATAATTTATTTTCTAAAAA
>JAOZPM010000113.1:0-9048 GCA_029932765.1 Bacteroidales bacterium
GTTAATCAATAGTAAATAGACAATTCTACTTTGAGTTAAGCTTGAAGTAAACATACAAAGCCTCCTTTCTTTCCATAATTTGGATAGGAAAGGAGGCTTTCTTTTTTGACGATTCTTTTTATCAAGAAAAAATTAAGAAAAAGATAAACCATTTGGATATGGTGAGCAGATGACTTTAAGTCATACGCTAACTTTTCTCAGGGATAAAGACTGTTTCAGGAGCCAATATTTTATTCAAATATAAGGCGGCAGATTTTTTAAACCCGCAGGTTACTTTTGTAACTTAGGACTTTAAAAAATCGAGAATAAAGTAGTTGGATGAAAGATTAGCTTTTATTGCTGAAAATTCATAATTATGCAACGGTCTTTATTTATCGTTAGGCCTACAAATAATGGCTTACAGAGTAGATAAATTCACACTTTGTTTATAAACTAAGTTTTTATTAAAACAACATCATTTTTTTTTACCTTTGACTATTCATTTTGTTAGATAAGTAATAGCACAATATAGGGTGCAAATAAAGGCTTATTCTAGTTTATTAAATTAGTTAACTAACAATAATTTTGTAGAAAACACTACACTAGTGAACATAGAGACAGCCTATTATATAAATAGAGTTATTATTAATTATAAATAATTTATTATGAAACAAGTATTACTCATTATTGTTTTAGTTATAGCAACAGCTATTGGTTCGGTTAAAGCGCAAGTTTTCACTGAAGATTTTGAAGGGGCAACTATTGGTTTAACCTCAACTACTTCCGACGCCACAAATGGTTCTGTTTGGGCTATTAACACAAGATTGGCAAGTCAAGGATTAAAAAGTGATTCGGCTGTTGTAACTCAAGGAGATACAACCTGGTTAACAACAAATTCATTTAGTACAGTAGGTAAATATGGTATTTATCTAGACTTTGATCATATTTGTAAAGTTGAATTATTTGATAGTGCCTTTATAGAGGTGTCTGATAACAATGGTACAACATGGCAACGAGTTACTGGAGGTCATTATTTAGGTTCTGGACAATATGGAAATATTGGAAATAGATTTACGGAAGCTTCCTATGGTTTATTATGGGATCCAGCAAATGGTGCTGCAGTTCCACAACCAAGTTGGTGGAGACATGAAAGTTTTGATATTTCAAACTTAGCATCAAATGCAACAGATGTAAAAGTTAGATTTGTTATTGTTGATGGTAATAATCTTGGTGCTATGGGAAGAGCTGGTTGGTTCTTGGATAGTATAGTGGTTAATGCAGACATATCGGAGATGATTCCACCATCAATAGTATTGAATAATCCTATAGCGCAGGATACAGTTTATACAAGTAATCCTGTAAATGTATCTGCTTCAATTTCTGATGATAGTGGTATTGATTCAGCTTTATGTATTGTGCATATAATGCCTAATAATACTTTCGATACTATAGTAATGATATATGACCCAACAACAGTTGATACTTTTGCTTGTCAAATTCCATTTTACGGTTTTGGACGTACTACAAGTTATTATGTGATTGCTTGGGATCAATCTTTCGCTCATAATGCTGATTCTACAGCAACTTATCAATATATTGCTAAGAACTCACCTGGTGGTGATGTTATTATAGGTACAGGTGTTATTGTTAATGCATCTCTACCTATTGAGCCTTTTTATGGATATTCATATTCTCAAACAATTTATAAAGCAAGCAATTTTACTGGAGGAGGAAATATTACAAAAGTTTCTTATTATCATAATGGTGGACCAGCTTATAGTGGTGATGCCATTATAATATATATGGCTACAACTCCAACCACCTCTTTTGCAACAACTACTTCTTGGTTACCAATAAGTAATTTTACAACTGTTTATACAGGAACATTGAGTGTTACTGCAACAGCAGGTTGGGTAGAGTTTACCCTACAAACCCCTTTTTCTTATAATGGTTCTGATAATCTAGTTATTGCTTTTGAAGAAAACACAGCAGGATATCACTCAAGTACTGATGACTTTTATTGTTCACAATTAGATGCAGATTATAATAGTATTTATTATTATAGTGATGCAACTAATCCAGACCCAATATCTCCACCAGCAGGTACTAGAAGTCAAAATATTCCTAATGTAAAACTTACACTTCAAGCCCCAAGTGGGTTGACTAATGATATAGGTGTAAATAGTATTCTTAACCCAACAGGAGGAGCTTTAGTAGGCACCCCAATTAATATCGATGTAGATATTAAAAATTATGGTGTTGATACGGTAACTTCAGCATTAATAAACTGGACTTATGATGGAGTACCTCAAAATAGTTTCCCATATACAGGTAGTTTAAAAGCAGATTCGATTTCAAATAGTATCACATTGGGTTCAAAAAACCCAACATCAGGTTCTCACTATATAGTGGCTTGGACTGATAGTGTAAATGGATCCTATGATAACGATATCTCTAATGACACAGTAAGCTTTAGTTTTTATGGTTGTGCATCCTTATTATCTGGAGTATATACTATTGGTGGAACTAATCCAGATTATCCTACATTTAATGATGCAGCATTAGCATTAAATCAATGTGGTATAAATGGTGCAGTAACTTTTAATGTAGCTTCAGGAACTTATACTGAGCAAATTAAATTATTTTCTATTAATGGTTCATCAGCAACCAATACTATTACATTTCAGTCGGCTGTGGGAGATAGTTCTGCTGTTATACTCACCTATAATTCTACAGGAACAGTCGATAATTATGTGGTTGAGCTAGATGGGGCTTCTTATATTAGCTTTAAGGACATGACTATAGAAGCTCAAGACTCAATCTATGCTAAAGTTTTTAGTATTAAAGGAAGCGTTCAAAATTTAGCGTTTTTAAATAATGTTATTAAAACTACGGTTTCTAGTATTAATAATGATGACAATATGGCCTTAATTATTGCTAATGATTCCATTGGAGCAAATATTAATATTCAGAATAATGCTTTTATTAATGGTTCTTATGCTATAACTCTTGTGGGTAACAATACTGCTTCCAATTGGACAGTAAATAATAATATTATACATGGTCACTATTCTAGAGCAATCTTATTAAATAACAGTATATCAGTTCAGGTGAGTAATAATGATATATTAGCAGATGTATTATCAATTGTAGCAGGCTATGAAGGTATTTATTTAATAAATAATACAGGCTCTGCTTCTATTACAATGAACAAGATATTTACTACCATGACCGAGTTTGGATATGGAATTAGATTATCATCTTGTGTGTTCGATTCGTTAAATCCATCACTTATTGTAAACAATTTTGTGCAAATCTATGGAAATACAGCAACAACAAATCTTTCAGCAGGATTATTAAACCATGAAAGTAAGTACAGTAATTTTTACAATAATAATGTGAGAATGATTGGTTCTCAAGCAAACTCTACTGCAATGTCACTATTTGATGGTTCAGCAGGCTTATCATCAGGCATTAATGTAGTTAATAATAATTTTGTAAATATTGCTGGAGGATATATTTATTATGTGAGTAATGTGGATACTTCTCTTTGGAATAATCATCACAATAATCTTTGGGTATTGTCAACGAGTTCTAATTTCGCTTATTTAGGTGTAAATATAACTAATTTTGCTACATGGATAAATAGTTCTGGAGGGACTAATATTTATAATTATGATCCTTATTTTGTAAGTTATACTGATTTGCATATTGCGAATAATATGATGAATGGTACAGGAATTCCAATTACTGGAATTACCACCGATATAGATGGTGATATAAGAAATACAACGACCCCAGATATTGGAGCAGATGAGTTTGATCCATCACCTTATGATTTAACTACTCTCGAAGTTCTTGCACCATATGGTGGTTGTGGATTGGATTCTGCTGAAGCAGTTACCATTAGAATTAGAAACATAGGTAGTGCAGATGTTATCATTCCTTTTAATGTTAGTTTTCAATTGAATTCAAACACTGTCGTAACAGAAAGTGTAACGTCAGGCATTACAATAGGTGATACATTAGATTATACTTTTACAGCTACGGTTAACTTAGATGTGTTTGTAACTATGATGGATTCAACTTTTGAGCTAAAAACATGGGTTGATTTATCAACAGACCCTATTCTTAATAATGATTCTGTAAGTATATCAATAGTTTCTGGTTATATGCCTTCCCCACCAATTACTACAGATACAACAATATCATATGGAAATACAGTTACATTAACGGCACAGCATACAGATTCAGTTTTTTATTGGTATCAATATGATACTAGTAGTGTTGAGTTATATACTGGAGAATATTTTACTACATCGGTATTATATGATACAACTACTTACTGGGCTTCTGTCGGATCATCAGGTTCAGCATCAGCAGATAGTATGATAACTTCATATGCAGGTGGAAATGGTTCTTCTGGAAATATGTTTGATATCACAGCATTTAATACCTTAACTATTGATAGCTTTTATATCAATGGTTCAACAAATGCTATTATGGAGGTATGGTATCGGGTAGGTACTTATGTTGGATATAATTTAAGTAATGCAGGTTGGACTCAATTAGGGTCTTATTTAGTAACGTCAAATGGAGCAGGTAACCCAACATCATTACCAATTGGAGGGCTTACAATCCCTGCTGGTCAAACTTATGGCATATATGTTACCTATGTTGCAGGATCAATCGCTTATACAAATGGAAATGGAACAAATCAGCTTGTTCAAGACGCTAATATGAAATTTGAAGCAGGTGCAGGTGGAGCATATTTTAATGTTAATTTTGTTCCTAGGGTTTGGAATGGCAGTATTTTCTACTCTCTTGGAGCTGGAGGAGGAGGAGGTTCATGCTCAAGTAATCGTGTACCTTTAACTGTAAATATCATTGGATTCCCCGATGAAGATGCAGGTATTTCTCAAATTATTAATCCATCAGGATCAGTTCCTTCTGGTTTACCTCATGAAGTTATTTTTGAAATCAAGAACTTTGGTTATGATACCTTAGAAACAGCCAATATTAATTGGACTTTAAATGGAGTTACTCAAAATATTATTCCATGGGTAGGCAGTTTACTTCGTGATTCTACTGATATAGTTATTGTAGATACAGTTATTTTAGGTGGAGGTGTTTATTGCATTGATGCGTGGACAAGTATGCCTAATGCGGTTCCTGATACAATAAATACTAATGATTCAACATCGCTTTGTTTTAACGCTTGTTTAAATGGTATATACACAATTGGTGATACCACAGGCGGAGCATCATTCGACTTCCCAAGCTTTAATGCTGCAGTGTCAGCATTGGATGCAGCAGGCGTTTGTGGTCATGTAGTCTTTAATATTGAGGCAGACACCTATACAGAACAAGTATTAATTCCTGAAATATTGGGAGCGGGGCCAAATTCAACCATTACCTTCCAAGGAGCTACAGGCGATAGTACAGATATTATACTCAAATTTGCCTCTACGGTATTGGCTAACAATTACACCCTGAAACTAAGCGGTGCAGATTATATTACTTTCCAAAATATGACTATAAAAGCAACAGGCGCAACCTATGCTTACGTAGTTGAACTTACCGGTGGTGCTACACATAATATATTTTCCAATAATGTGATAGAGAGCATGGTAAGTACAAGTAGTTATGCGCGATGCATACAAGACTATAATACATTGAATCATTATAATACTTATAAAAACAATAAGATATTAAAGGGTTATTATGGAATGTATATTTATGGTGTAAGTTCAGCGGCTCACCAAAAAGGAACGGTAATTGAGAATAATGAGATTTCTAATTTTAGATATGCTGCTATGTATGTTTATTATCAAGACTCTATTCAAATCACTGGTAATTACATCCATGATATGAATCCAACTGCTACATATTGTTATGGATTAAGTGCTCAATATATTTTTAATGGTTTTAATATTTCTAATAATACAATTATATTAGAGCCTTCAAGTTATGCATATGGATTAAGAGTTTATTATGCTAATTATTATCTTTATGCGCCAGTTAACAGTGCTGCAGGATTGGTATCTAATAACTTTGTAAGTATTGTTGCACCAACCACATCTACAGGGTCAAGTTATGGACTATATGCTTATTATTCTAATAATGTTGAATACTATTATAATTCAATACATATTAGTGGAGGAGGTGCTTTGGGTAGAGCGTTGTATCAGTATAATACTACCTCAAATCCGATAGGACAGACCTTTAAGAATAATATTTTCTCCATGGATGGTCCAGGCTATGCTGCATATTATGGAACTACTGCAGCAATGAATGCCTCTGACTATAATGATATTTATAGTACAGGAATTAAATTTGCTTATGCTGGTGGTGATGTAGCTACCTTATCTGCTTTGCAAGCAGCCACTGGGCATGATGCGAATTCTATTTCAACAGATCCTATGTTTGTATCGAATACAGATTTACATTTAGCTTCAACTCAACTTTCTGGATTTGGAATACCTATAGCAGCAGTTACTGTTGATATTGATGGTGAGCAAAGAGCCATCTTGGCTACTACTATTGGTGCTGATGAAGTACCATTATTGCCCTATGATATTGGAGTATCGGACATTTTATATATACCAGCAACTACCAATGAAGGTCAACTAGTTCCTTTCTCTGTAATAGTGAAAAATTTCGGTACAGATACCATCAGCGGTTTTAATGTTGAGTATTCAGTTAATGGAGTTCCGGGAGTAGTTTATAACTATAATACTGCTTTTCCACCAGCAATGATTGATACCATTGCATTAACCCCATTTACTTCTCCAGCTGGAAATGCACAGATTTGTGCAATATCAGTTTTATCAATAGATTCAAATCTATTTAATGATGAGACCTGTCAGAGTTTCTTTGGTATTCCTACTAAGGATGCCTTTGTTACAATGATTGAAGATATTGAAGATGGATGTTATTTAACAACTGATACTGTTGTTGCTTGGATTAAGAATATTGGTGTGGACACTATTAATGGATATACCGAGACTAATCAGTTAACCATGAATTATATGGCTGACTTAGGCGTTGGATCTACAGTTGTTACAGAAAACTTTAACTCTGTAATTAATCCAGGTGATAGTATCTCTTATGAATTTACAACTTTGGTAGATTTTACAAATACAAGTCAATTAGACTCATTATATACTGTAACAGCTTGGATTAATTATCCTGGTGATAATGTTAATTATAATGATACTGCTTATACAGATGTTGAATCGGCACATACTCCAATGGATCCTGTGTTTTCAACTCCAATAGTTACTGATTATGCTACGGCATTATTATTAACAGCTACAGCTACAGATTCTATTTATTGGTATAATTATGATACTAGTAGTACTGAGTTTTATATGGGAAGTAGTTATCAGTCAGATTTATTTTTTACTGATGATACATTATACCTTGAAGCCAGTACAGGTGGTGGAGTATTTAAAATAACAGAAACTGTACAATTTAAAACAGCAACTGGTGCAACTAGTCCTTATCCAGCATATTTACCTACAACCGATTGGGATGGTGTTGAGATTAGCAATGTAGGTGGAAGTACAGGAAGTTTAGAAGGATATCAAATTTTTGTAAATGCTGGAATCAATACGTATTCTTATACTTTTGGTGCAGATGTTGAAGTTGATGCTGATAATGTTGTTTTAGCATTATATGGATCAGGTTTAACTGTTGGCCCTGCTGGTAATAATGTATTTATTATTAATTCAGCCACAGCTATTTCTTCTAGTACGTTAGTTACTTATTGGTTGCTTAATTCGGATGGTGAAGTTGTTGATGCTTTTTCAGCTAATGGTGGAATATTCCCTGCTTCAAGTGGTGTGACTTCAGCAGATTTCACTGGTACACTTATGGGCGGTGGAAGTCACCCTGGAGCTGTACGTAACAATCCAGACCTAAACTTAGCAACAGATTGGCAAGTAGTTTTACCAGGTGTGCCATCATTTGGTAGTTATAATATAGGACTAGTACCCGAAAGTGGTGGTGCGGGTTGTAGTAGTAACAGATTACCAATGGTAATTAATGTAAATCCTCAACCAGCAAATGATGTAAGTGCTTTTGCATTTATTAATCCTGTTGATGGTTATTATTTATCGGGTACAGAAACAGTTACTCTTAGAGTTAAGAATTTCGGTACTGCTTCACAATCTAACTTTGATGTTAGTTATAAGCTTGATAATAATGCTGCTGTAACAGAAACAATTACTGCTACTATAGCTGCTGGTGATTCACTTGATCATACCTTTGGTTCTACAGTAGACCTTTCTATGGGAGGTTCTTCATATATTATTGAAGGTGTTACTTCTTTGTCTACTGATGCTACTACAGGAAATGATACACTTATATCAGTGGTTGAGAATTTATTCCCTGATTATTGTATAAGTAGAGCTACTTATAATAGCTATGTTGAAATGACAGGTATTTCTATCGGTGCAAACTGGAATCATACAGATACTTTAGCGGGTAAGATGTATAGTGATTATACAGATTATGCTCCAGCAATAGTTGGTCCTGGTGTAAGTTATTCTACAACAGTATTTGGCGCATCCTTATCTACAATTATTAGTCCTACTTGGGTACATATCTATATCGATTTTGATCATGATGGTGCATTTGACCCAGTTAGTGAACTAGTTTTCAGTAGCGGATTTACTCCTACAGGAGCGGTTAATGCTCAAATGCAGATACCTTATCTAGCAATGCCAGGTTTAACTACAATGAGAGTTGTAATGAATAGATCAGGTAATGCTGGTAATACAACACCATGTGGCACTTATTCTTATGGAGAGACTGAAGATTATCGTATTCGAGTAATGGATCCTATACCTAGTGATGCAGGTGTTGAAACACTAGTAGGCTTAACAAACACTTCTTCATCAACTATAGTACCTCTTGTTACAAGAGTTCGTAACTATGGATCAGACCCGATAACTACAGTAGATATTAACTATACTCTTAATGGTGTTTTAGGCACTCCTGTTACATATAATAGTGCTACTATTTATAGTCACGATTCTGTTGATGTATCAATGGGTAATATTA
>JAOZPM010000022.1:0-27982 GCA_029932765.1 Bacteroidales bacterium
CCCGCCTTACTATATATAAAGGAAGTACAGCCATTGTATTAAATAAGTTTCATAATTCTCATTATGTAGGTACAAAAATAGAAAGTACTCATACGTGGACTGTTGCTGACGATATAGAAAAAGGTAATTACGATTCACTATCATTTACTTTTGGGTTCAACGATGAGGATAATGAATCGTTTATGTTTGTGAATAAACCTGAAGCAGATATGGTATGGCCAGAATACATTGGAGGAGGATATCATGCTATGCAACTTGATGGAAAATGGAGAATGCCTAATGATACTTTAAGTGGATACAATTTTCATTTAGGGCATGGGCAAATATATGATGCAAGTGGAAATATTACAGGATTTACCGATAATTCTTTTATTGTAAGTATTCCATCTTCTGATTTCTCTATTAGCGCTGATAATACTACGTCATTAACTCTACGTATGCATATTGATAAATGGTTTACCAGCCCTGTTGATTACGATCACAATACTTATGGTGGTAGTATTATGGAAAACCCTGAGGCAATGGAGAAAGTTGTTCTTAATGGATGGGATGTTTTTAGTATTGAGAAATAATATTTATAGAATAATTAAAATCTAAGGGTATGAGCTTAAATATAAAACACATATTGATTATTGCTGTTGCATTTATATTTGCTTTGTCATTATCTTGTAAAAAGAATGATGAGGAAGAAGATCTGCCTGCAGTACATGATCCAACACCATATAATTTTGTAGTTCCACAAGGATTTCCTACAAACCTAAATATTCCTAGTGATAATCCTTTGACAGAAGAAGGCGTTAAACTTGGGAGATATTTGTTTTATGATGGAAGACTCTCTGGCCGTGATGACGCCGACTCGCTTATGAGTTGTGCTACTTGTCATTTACAGAGTGCCGCATTTGAAATCGGAGCAAATCATCCTGATTTTCCTGATGGACACCCATATGGGCTTACTGGGAAAAAGACACCACATTACCCATTACCTATTTTTAATCTTATTTGGAATAATGAGGGTTATCTTTGGAATGGATTTATATCTAAAGACAATCATAATTTAGGGATTCCTTCCTATGGAATTCCTGCAGAGCCGCAGTATCATCTTACAAATATTGAATCTTTGGTTTGGATGGGGATTGTTGCAGAACATGAAATGAACGGCTCCATAGAAATGACTGAACAAATGATTAGGAGTATAGAAATGTATCCTGCATTATTTGAAGCAGCATTTGGCGATAAGCAAATAAATATTGATAGAATATCTAAAGCAATAGCTCAGTTTATTAGAACAATAACTTCTAGTAATTCGGATTTTGATAAGTATTTGAGAGGCGAGGCAAACTTAACTGATGCAGAGTATAGAGGATTAGTTCTTTTCCAAACTGAAGAAGGGGCTGACTGTTTCCATTGCCATGGCGCTACAGGCAATCCGTTAATGACAACAAACTTATTCTATAATAATGCTAAAGATGTAGTTTTTGATGACCCAAGAGATAGATATGGCGTTACTGGTAACGAAATTGATAGAGGGGCTTATAAGGCTACAACTCTTCGTAATATAGAATTTACTGGGCCATATATGCACGATGGTAGATTTCAAACCCTAGATGAAGTTATTGATTTCTATAGTGAAGGTTTGGTCTATTCAGAGTATGCGCACCCTCTTATGGAAAAGCTTCGACCTCCATATGGGAAAGGTGCTGAACTAAATCCTGCACAAAAAGCAGATTTAAAAGCATTTCTGTTATCGTTAACAGATCAAACTCTGCTTACTGACGAAAAATATTCCAACCCTTTTTAGGTATTTAATCTAGAGTGTTGTAAAATATATTTAAAAGCCCTTATTTATCAGATAAATAAGGGCTTTATGTTTGTTGTCATATTGTGTGAACATGGTGATGAAAGAGCTTGTCCAAACGATGTATACTACTGGAGGATTTAGCTTTATTGTTTCTAATAGACTTTTTTTCAAAAACATGTTTCTATAATATTTGTTAAATTAAAATATTTAAATAGTTTTAGTATTACATTTGTACTAATGATTTCAGTAATTTCTTAAAAAAACTAATTTAAAATTAAACTTATGAAACAAATCAAACTCTTATTAATAGTATTATTAGTATCAGCGATATCAACAAGCACATTTGCTGGCGATAAATTTGGAATTCGTGCTGGATGGCAACATTCAAATATGTATAATAGCGGCTCATCGATTAATGATAATGCTTTAAGTTCTTTTTACCTTGGGATTTTTAAGGAAAATAAAATTATACCAATGTTTAGATTAGGAGGAGGATTAGAGTATTCTCAGATAGGCTCCATTGATGGAAATGATGAACAAATGAAGTTACATTATTTAAGTCTTCCTATATATGCAAAAGTGAAACTTGGACCAATATACGGTTTAGTAGGAGGAGCACCAGCATTTAAAGTTGGCGAAACTTGGGATATTGATGCAGGAGCGGATGCAGCTGAGGAACTTTTTAATGCCAAGACATTTGATTTACCAGTTTTTGCTGGGGTAGGGATAAGTATACTAATGTTGCAAATTGAAGCACGTTATTATTGGGGTACAATGGATGTTAGTGGAAATGCTCTTAACGCTGGTTATAAAAACCAACAATTTCAAGTGGGATTAGGACTAGCAATATAAAGTAAAATAATACACTTTTAGAAGCAGAATAGAGCTATTGATAAGAGCTTTTTTCTGCTTTTTTTTACTCAAAAATCATAATTATTAACAACATTTTATGATTATTTAATTAAAAACATACAAGACATATAGTGCTGAATACATGTAATTTATATTAGAATTATCAGTATAACTTATTAACAAGAATAGATAAAATAAATATTTTATATAAAATGTTGGATTGTGCAGAAAATGTTTGTACTTTTGCAGCCCTAAATTTATAAGGAGAAAATACGATGGCAAAGAAAAGTAAAGATGCAAGAGTTCAAGTAATATTAGAATGCACAGAGCATAAAGAAAGTGGTATGCCAGGCACATCACGATATATTACAACAAAGAACCGCAAGAATACTCCAGATAGAATGGAGTTGAAAAAGTTTAACCCAATTTTGAAGCGCATGACTATTCATCGCGAAATCAAATAAAAATTATAAGATATGGCTAAGAAAGTTGTTGCCTCCCTGCAAACAGGAGGAAAAAGTTATTCGAAAGTTATTCGTTCAGTTCGATCAGAGAAAACTGGCGCATATACTTTTAAGGAAGAGATTGTTCCTAACGAGAAAGTAAAAGAGCTTTTAGCTAAGAAATAATCGTTAGTTACAATGTGATGATATTGAGCTTTTTTCGTTTATTCGAGAAAAGCTTTTTTTTATTATTTTTGTGCTCAAATACAATACTATGGGTTTATTTGATATTTTCTCGAAAGATAAGAAAGAAAAACTTGATCAAGGTTTAGAGAAATCTAAAACTGGTATGTTTTCAAAAATAAGCAAAGCTGTTGCTGGTAAATCTACTGTTGACGACGAGGTGCTAGATGATTTAGAGGAAATTCTAGTAATGTCTGATGTAGGAGTTAGCACAACTCTTAAAATTATTGAGAATATTGAAGCAAGAGTTGCCAAAGATAAATACTTAGGTACTTCTGAGTTGAATAGAATTCTTAAAGAAGAAGTTGCTGATTTACTTGATAAAAATAGTAATGAAAGCTTGTTGAATTTCAATTTTCCGAAACGTGATGCCCCGTATGTAATAATGGTTGTAGGAGTTAATGGTGTTGGTAAGACTACCACTATTGGTAAGTTAGCTTATCAATTTAAGAAAGCTGGTAAAAAGGTTGTTCTAGGTGCTGCAGATACTTTTCGTGCAGCTGCTGTTGACCAATTAATTATTTGGTCCGAAAGAGTTGGTGTGCCATGCATTAATCAAGGAATGGACGCTGACCCAGCTTCAGTAGCATTCGATACATTACAATCAGCGGTTACCCAAGATGCCGATATAGTACTTATTGATACTGCAGGAAGGTTACATAATAAGGTAAACCTTATGAATGAGCTTACTAAGATTAAGAGAGTAATGCAAAAAATTATTCCTGATGCTCCACATGAAGTACTTCTTGTACTAGATGGTTCCACAGGTCAGAATGCATCTGAACAGGCTAAGCAATTTACAGCAGCAACAGACGTAAGTGCGTTGGCAATTACTAAGTTAGACGGTACGGCAAAAGGTGGTGTTGTAATAGGTATTTCTGCAGAATTTAAAATCCCTGTAAAATATATTGGCATTGGCGAAGGAATAGAGGACCTTCAACTTTTTAATAAAGATGAATTTGTTGATTCGCTGTTTGGATAAACTAGTCTTAAACAATCTCTAATTATTATGATGCTTCAATATTTGCTTAAAGCTATGTATTGAAGCTTTTTTATTTTATAAAATTACCTATACTTAATAATATATTTATGAATAATATATCAAAATCTAGAATTAATTTCATAACAATGGGTTGCTCCAAAAATCTTGTAGATTCGGAGAAGGTTATGGCTCAATTAAAGATGAATAATCTTGAAGTTACTCATGAATCTGGCGAAATAGCTGATTATGTAGTAGTCAACACTTGTGGTTTTATTCAAGATTCTAAAGAAGAGAGTATTGAGGTGATTCTTAATTTATTAGATAAGAAAGCTGAAGGTGAAATAAGAAAGGTATTTGTAATGGGCTGCCTTTCGGAACGTTATCTTGATGAATTGAAATCAGAATTTGTTGATTTAGATGGAATTTATGGAGTGAATGATATGCAGCAAATTGTTGAAGATATAGGAGCAGATTATAAAAAAGAACTTATTGGTGAGCGTATGCTTACTACTCCAAAACATTATGCATATTTGAAAGTTTCGGAAGGCTGCGATAGAACTTGCGCGTTTTGTGCTATACCAAATATTAGAGGCAAAAATGTTTCGTTGAGTATAGAAGCCTTAACAAATGAGACCATACAATTAGCAAAAAAAGGAGTTAAAGAGCTGATACTTATCGCTCAAGATTTAACTTATTACGGAGTAGATCTTTATGGAAGAAAACGCCTTGGTGATTTGCTAAAAGAGCTTGTTAAAGTGGAAGGTATAGAATGGATTAGGCTACATTATACATATCCTACACAATTTCCAAATGATGTGCTCGAATTAATGAAAAATGAGACTAAGATTTGTCATTATATGGATATCCCATTGCAGCATATTAATGATAGAATTCTTACATCAATGCGCCGTGGGCATAGTGGAGACACTACTCGCAAATTAGTAGATAGATTTCGTAATTATGTGCCAGATATAAATATTAGAACTACTCTTATTGTTGGATATCCTGGCGAAACAGAGGTGGAGTTTAACGAATTATTAGACTTTGTAAAAAAATATAAATTCGATAGGCTTGGTGCATTTACATATTCGCCAGAGGAAGGAACTCCTGCTTTTGTTATTGAAGATGATGTGCCCGAAGAAGTTAAAATTGACCGATTAAATCAATTAATGGATATTCAAGAGCAAATATCCTTAGATAAAAATGAGGCTAGAATAGGAAATACCTATAAAGTACTTATTGATAAATATGAGAATGGTAATTATTATGGTCGTACTCAATACGATTCTCCAGAGGTTGATAATGAGGTGATAATAAATAACGAAACAGAATTAGAAATTGGCGAATTTTACCAAGTACTAGTAAGTGAAGCTGAGGCTTTTGATTTAATAGGTAGTGTTATTAAGTAGTTACCTATTAATCATCATCTTCAATAATATTCTGTACTCTACCAACTGTACCATCAGTTAGCATTACCTTAATGCCATGTGGATGGTTCTGCGACTTTGTAAGAAATTTCTTTACAATCCCTTCAGTTAGTTCACCACTTTTTTGGTGTTGTTTCTGAACAAGCTCAACTAAATCACCAATTGCTATATTATTGCGTATTTTTCCAGAAAGCATATTATTGATAATTTACGGTTTCCAATTTTCTGAAATTCTCAATTATTAGTTCCTTTTTATTCCCTTTATAAGAATATTCGATATATGCTTCACCTTGGTATTCAACGACCTTATTAGATAATCCATTATTTACTAATTCCAAAACACCTTTATCATTAGGTCTGTAATTCATATATGCATCAATATATATTGTATCACCTTTTTTGTATGTATAGCTTACTTGCTTATTCTCATCTAGAGTATAAACTTTTAAAGTTGCAGGATTAGTTCCTACCCACATCTTTTCAAAAGTTATTTTTCGAGAAGGCTTATTTGCAATTAGTTTTACTTGATATTGTACACTTTTCCCAGACATTTGCCTTCCTGCATTAAAGTGTTGTACTGTTGCGTCAATTTGTTCAAAAGGAGATGAACAAAACCATCCGAAGATAAATAGTAATATAGTTAGAGTTATTTTTGTCATAATAATTAATTTTTATTTTTTAATTTAAACAGAACGAATTGCTTCAACAGGGCTTAGTTTTGAAGCCATTACAGCAGGAATCATTCCCGCTGCCAAACCTATTATTAATGATACTATTATTCCTAAACTAATATTACCAAAGGACATTATTAAAGGAAAATCAAATCCGTAATAGGCGATTGCCACGCCCAGAGAAACAATTATCAAGCCAATTAATCCGCCAAACAAAGATAGGAAAACAGATTCAAATAAAAATTGAAACAGAACAAAAAAGTTCTTGGCTCCTAATGCTTTCTGTATTCCTATTTGGCTAGTTCGTTCTCTTACACTTACAAACATAATATTTGCAATTCCAAAACCACCAACCATTAAGCTTAATCCTCCTATAAACCAACCTGCGATACCTATGGTCTTAAATAAGCCATCAAAATTAGTAATTATAGTAGATATTTCGTTTAAAGCGAAATCATCATCTTGTGCTGGTTTTAATCTATGTTCGGAACGGAGGGTCAATCTAATATCGTCCTTTAATCGCTCAGAGGAAATGCCCATTTTAGGGGTTATTTGTATTGATGGGTCTAAGCTACCAGAACGAAGATTTACAATATTTCTCGCAAAATTTACTGAAATTATAGCTCTGTTATCTGGAGAATTATTAAGCATATCTTCACCCTCTTTATCAAAAATGCCAATAACTGTAAGTTTACGCCCAAGAATTTTTACTTGTTTGCCAACGGGGCTCATCCCTTTAAACAAAGCTTCTGAAATATCGCTACCTATAACAACTACAGCATGCCCCGATTTCATTTCCAGTGGAGAGAAAAAACGGCCATCTTTAATGTCAAAGTCATTAATAAACTGATAATCGTAGGTTGTTGCAACTATTTGTGAACTTTCTATTCTTTCGCTTTTATAGCTAATTGATTTATTAGCACTGGCAGTAAAACATACGTATTCAGCAGTTTTTGTACGTTTTCGAATGGCTTCCATATCCTTGATATTTGGAACTGGTCGTTGATAAAATTTCCACCATGGGTAGTCACCAAAAATCCATGGCCATTTTTGTACGTATATTATTTCGCTACCAAGGCTATTTATGGATGTTCTAATCTTATTTTCCAAGGAATCGATTAGAGTAAATACGGTAATTACTGAAAAAATACCAATGGTAATACCCAATAACGATAATGCTGTTTGAAGCTTATTTGCCATCAAACTCTGCACTGCGAATACAAAACTTTCTTTTATTAGGCGAATTATTACCATTATTTTTCTGGAATTAATTGTACGGTAGCTTGCACTGCCTGATGATCTGAATATCTAAAATCATCAGTTATATTTTTTACAGAAAGGCTTTTAATATTTGGTGATAAAAGATAGAAATCTATAACTGTAGTTAGCGTTTTGCCTTGTGTATAAGGAATAGAATTTCTTCTATTTGTTGGTTCATTATTATCAAACAGCCAAGTCCAACTACTAGGCATAAAGCTCTCGTCTATATAAGTTACATTATCAAAATCCATTATGTCTTCCGAAAAGTTATTCTTAAAATTTGGTGGGGATTGATTCCAATCAGCTCCAATTATTATATAATTTCCTTTTTCATATTCTGATAATACAAATGTTTTTATTTGCTGCATTTGTGCTTTTCGTAATCCGCCATCATCATAAGCCGAATTGTGAGAGTTTATCACCAATAGTTCCTTGCCATTGCTTACAGCGTAACGGTTTACCATAAAACAACGATTTAGCATTGCCAATGATTTTGGCCAAGCAAAGTTTCCTTCGAATGAATATCTAGTAGCTTTTATGGGAGTGTTTCTACTTAATGTTTGTAATCCGCTTATAGCTCCACCCATGGGTTTGTGAATGGGTAGGGGAACAAATAAAGTTTTATAATTATATGCAAAAGTAGAATGATGACCTTTAAATAGGTTTATAAAAGTATCAACTTGATTTGTATGATATGACCTTAATGATGCTTCATCAACTTCTTGAAGAAGCATGAAATCTACATATTCATTGTTTTTTAAATTTCTTTTGACACCTCTTATATTATTCATTACTACATCTACTTTAGGATATACGTTTTTGCCACCACTATAAAAGAAATCCATTTCGGCATTTAATCCACAATACCCAATATTCCATGACATTAATTTAATAACAGCAGTATCCGCAAAAATATCGTTAGTAGTATTTTCTTCCAAAATCTCCTTGTAATCAGGATTATAAGCCGTTATTGTAGCATAAGTAAGAAATACAACGGGGATAGCAATTATTATTGCTAATACTATTAATATGAGTTTAAAAAAGTTTCGCATATTGTTTTTTTTAAAGAATAATTATTAGTGCCAAATTTAGTGAAGATTGTTATACAATATTTTATTAATAATAATAAAACTAAAAGGGGTCTTATTGTTTTTCGCTCTCTCTATTAAAGATATCTTCAGCAGCTCTTTTTGATGCACCTGGGCCGCCAACTAGTTCTTGTAGAATTGAATAATCAGTCAATATTTGTTTTCGTTTCTTTCCTCCTTCAAGAGTGTTAATAAGCTCTTGGTGCAGTTGTGTTGGATTCATGTCATATTGAATAAGCTCCACAATTGCTGCTTTATTGAGAATTAGATTTACTAAAGAAATATATTTTATTTTTACTAGATTCTTTGCAATAACATACGATATTGAATTTGCTTTATAACAAACTACCTGTGGCACATTGAACAATGCTGTTTCTAATGTTGCTGTTCCGGATGTAACCATTGCCGATTCTGCCTCTGAAAGAATAGAATATGTTTTGTTAAATTCAATTTTATAATGCCTTTTTTTGAAGAAACTTTCATAATAACTTTTGTCGAAATTGGGTGCTCCTGCAATTATAAAATCATAGTTTTCTATTTTATCAGCTACATCTATCATAATTGGCAGCATTCTTTGGAGCTCTTGATCTCGGCTTCCTGGTAGCATAGCAATAAGTTTTTTGGGTTTACTTATTGCTGGGTTTTCTTTTTTGAATTTATCAATTTCATCCATAAGTGGATTTCCAATATACTTTATTGGGTAGTTGAACTGTTTATAAAATTCTACTTCAAAAGGAAGGATACTATATAGTACATCAATAGATTTTATAATTTTATAAACTCTCTTTTTCTTCCAGGCCCATACTTTTGGCGAAATATAGTAATAAGTGGAGATGCCTAATTTGCGAACAAAAGGAGAAATGCGCAAATTAAAACCTGGAAAATCGATAAAAATCACAGCATCAGGTTTATAATCCGAAATTTGGCTCTTACATTGATTAAAGTTCTTTTTAATTTTACCTAAGTTTATTATTACTTCAATAAACCCCATTATAGCAAGATCACTGATGTGTTTAGCGGGAGATATCCCACTGGCATCGGCCATTTTATCTCCACCCCAAAACATAAATTCAGCTTTACTGTCATAATGTTTAAGCGCATCAATAAGATTGCTTCCATGTAAATCTCCTGACGCTTCTCCTGCTATTATAAAATATTTCATTATATCCTATTTCTATGCTTTTACGATTTCTTTTTATATATGAATGAATAATATCAGTCAATATTTACTAATCCATAAATTGTCTAAACCTCCAGATGAAATAGATTCCCGTAAAGATAAATGTCATAATCATTACACCACGACCAGTTTTATCGTATGGAGGTTTATGAATATATGTTGTAAAAATAATCATATTTAGGAATATACTCACCAATATAATATTATGCTCTTGAATTAGAGGAATACCTTGAGTGTATTTTTCACTTAAGAAATCTACTAATGCTGTAAGTCCAAAAAATAGAATAATTGGAGCTATGGTAGATAATACCATTCCAAGAATAAATGAGTTCTTTTTTAATATTTCCATTATATAAGTTTTTATAATTCTGTTATTCAAACGATTTTAACTCTTTAATATTACTATAATCAGTAAAATCAAATTTTACTGGCACCAAAGAGACATAATAATTACTTAGAGCAAACTCATCTGTATCTTCAGCTTTATCATTAAGAAGAAAATCTCCTTTTAGCCAATAGTATGGTTTACCATCCCTTGGGTCAAGTCTTTCTTCAAAATTCTCACGCCAATAGCCATCAGCCTGTCGGCAAACCTTAATTCCATTATATTCCTTGCCATTAGCCATTGGGAAGTTTACATTCAATGCAGTTTTACTTGGTAGCCCTTCAGCTAATACTTTATTAACTATTTTGATAATATACTTCTTTGCATAATTAAAGTTGGCATCAAAACTATAATCTAATATTGAGAATCCAATACTTGGAATTCCTCCCATTGCACCTTCTGTTGCAGCAGCCATTGTGCCACTGTAGATAATATTAATGGACGCATTAGAGCCATGGTTAATACCAGACACAATAATGTCAGGTTTTCGGTCTAATAATTTATGCAAAGCAAACTTTACACAATCAACAGGTGTTCCGTTTAGGCTATATTCTTTGTAATCAGTGCTTTCCTCAATTGTATTATAACGCAATGGATTTGTTATTGTAATAGAATGGCTTTTAGCTGATTGAGCCCCTTCAGGAGCCACAATTACAACCTCGCCAATTGAACGCATAACATTTATTAAAAACCTAATGCCAGGAGCTGAAATACTATCGTCATTAGTAATTAGTATTAATGGTTTATTCATTTCTTTGTTTTATTAAATTATTCTTATACTTTTTCAATTGTTGCCAATCCATTAATTGTATACTTTTTCCCACTATTTATATCGGTACACATATATCTTGTTCTTCTTTTCTCTTCTTTAATAAAAACCCGACCTTTAAAAGCGAATTTTTTCCCAAAGGCAATATCTTCAAGATGTATATTTTCCACTTCTGATTCCGAATTATATAAATTCAAGCAGCGTAGTAAATCCATGTCGCTATGTGTTGCTGCTCTTGGATTTTGCATATGTTTTCTATATACAGTTTCCAAGGGCTGAGGAAATATACCTGAATTAATAAATGGAGCTACAATCTCTTGAAAAGCTTTTTTCCATTCTACACCATGAGGTTTGCAAGCTTTACTATGCTGAACATAAACCTTATAATGAGCCATCTCATGAAGTAATGTAATAAGGAATGAGTATTTATTCAAACCCCCATTTACAGTAATTTGAGAAACCTTAGTGCCCCCATTGGAGTATCTAAAGTCCCCAAATTTCGTCACTCTATCTTTAGTGATTTTCAAATTTACTACATTACTACCAAAGAATTTCCATAACTCAGTAATTGCAGGTAATGGTACATACCGACTTATAATATTTACAAAATCAACCTCTTGCATTTATATCAACAGTCTTTTCTACCGAACCAAAACTTGGACAATCACTTCCCTTATACTTTTTACTTGAGGCACATGATGCCATTACAAATAAAATAGATATTAATACTAATAATAATTTAAGCTTGCTACTTATCATAATAAAATAATTTGGACAAAAATAATCAAAAGAAAGTATAAATATTAAAAATATCTACTTCTACAATAAAGTAAAAATAATACTATAAATGATAGTAGTTTATTAGATGTAATAGACTGTAAATAAGTATGTAATAAATATCTATATATTTAGTTTATGATAGTTAACGCTAGTGATTTTGTAGTTATGAGAAAAATAATGGATAAAAAAACCTATCAATTGTAGAAGAGAATTATATTTCATCAAAAATAATGTACATTTGTAACGTAAAACTAAGGCTAATAAATCATCATTATTTTAGATGAAAAATATACTAATTAGAGAAACGGGGGAAAGTGCTTACGAATTTATTTCGGAGTATGTTAGTGTAGATAGCCGCGACACTTTGGTAGTATCAACATCTAGTGCTTTTAATATTGATAAGCAACATCAGCAGAGTTTTAAAAATATTATAAATATAAATCAGATTAACAATATTCGAAGAATCAATAAATTCTTCGAAAGTGTTAATGCTAAGTTAGATGATGGTGGTTTGTTTATTTGTAATGTAGAAACTTACACCCTTAGAAAGAAACGTATCCTAAATAAATACCCTAAAGGTCTTAATTGGGGAATGTATACTTTTGATTTTTTTGTAAAGCGTGTTAGCCCAAAAGTTTGGGGTTTAAAGAAAATTTATTTTTTTACTACAGCAGGTAGAAATAGAGTTCTTTCTAAAGCTGAAACTTTAGGAAGAATATATTCTTGTGGTTTTGAAATCGTGAAAGAAACCCAGATTAAAGATCGACTATGGATAGTTGTAAGAAAGATAAAACAGCCTAGCTTTGATACTGATCCAACCTATGGACCATTTATTTCTTTGAAAAGATATGGTAAAAATGGAAAGATGATTAAGGTTTATAAGGCTCGTACAATGCATGCTTATTCGGAATATCTTCAAGAATATGTTTATCAAAATAACAATCTTCAAGAAGGTGGTAAGTTTAAAAATGATTTTAGAATTACGACCATGGGTGCGTTGTTTAGAAAACTTTGGCTCGACGAATTGCCAATGCTGATAAACTTGCTTAAACTGGATCTTAAAATTGTGGGAGTAAGGCCTTTAAGCGCACACTATATGAGTCTATATCCTGAAGATTATCAGGAGTATAGAAAAAAGTTTAAGCCAGGATTAGTGCCGCCATTTTATGCAGATTTGCCAAAGGATTTAGAAGAAATTATTGATTCTGAACGTAGATATCTTGAAGCTTTTGATAAGCACCCACTTCGTACTGATTGGAAATATTTCTGGAAAGCGTTTGATAATATTGTTTTTAAGAAAGCAAGGTCTAATTAAGCTTTTTGTATAATTAAAAAAAATAAAATGAATTATCGTTTATTATTGGTTTTAGTTGCTATAATGGTCTTATCTGTAGGGAAGTTATTCTCTCAGAGTACACCTACACATATTACTCAAGTTGAGTTGTTTGATTTTATTGACGAGCTTGCAAATGAGCATTATATTGATATAAACTCGGTAGTAAAGCCTTATAGCAGACAACAGATTTATGCATGGCTTATTGCTGCTGATACTGCCTCAGCATTGTCAAATAGACAAAAAAAACAAATCGCTTTCTATCTTCAAGAGTATCAATTTGTGTCTCCTGATACAATAAATCCATATGGAGATACTAAGTTGAATCTGATTGTAAAATCTAGTACTAAATCTTCACTGCACCTTAAGCAATACGGATTTTACTATAAGGACGACTTATTTACTTTTGCGTTAAAACCAATTTGGGGCGTGGACTATCGAACTAATGATAGTGGTTCTGTTCGCCATTTTTGGGGAGGGCTTAGTGCCTATGCTACTGTTGGCGATAATTGGAGTTTTTACGCTTCATTACGTGATAATTCCATAACTGAAATAATGGCATTCCCAAATTATAAAACTCTTGAAGAGGGTGGTAACTATAAAATTGGTGAGGGCGGAAGACCTGGAGGAGATTATTCTGAAATGCGTGGAGGAATAACATATTCTTGGGATTGGGGAGATATAGGATTAATAAAAGATCACATACAAGTTGGGAATAACTACCATGGAGCAAATATTCTTTCTGGTCGTACGCCAAGTTATGCTATGATAAAGCTACATCTTAATCCAGTAAAATGGTTTGATTTTAATTATCACCACGGTTGGCTAGTAAGCGAAGATATTGATAGTGCAAGATCTTATAATGCTACTACTGGAAGATATAAAGCTGTATTTCGACCAAAATTTATAGCAACAAATATGTTTACATTTATTCCTTGGCGAGGAATTAATTTTTCCTTTGGAAATTCAATAATTTATACAGATTTAAATGGTCCACATCCTGCATATATGATTCCGTTTATGTTCTTTAAATCCATGGACCATACTATAAATCATGGTGTAGAGAATCAAAATTCGCAAATGTTTCTTGATTTTAGTGTTAGAAAGATAAAACACTTACATCTTTATGGAACTATTTATGCCGATGAGTTTAAAAAAGATAGGGTAGGCAATGATACTCTTCATAATTTCTTTAGTTATAAAGCTGGATTTAGGTTAAGTAATTGGCCATTTAAAGATTTGGCCCTTACAGCAGAGTTTACTCAAACAGCTCCTATGACATATAAACACACAGTTGCAGCACTTACTTATGCCACCAATAAATTTAATTTGGGACATTATTTAATAGATAACTCACGAGAAATATATTTAGCACTGCAGTATAAGCCCATTCCACGACTTTATTTAAAAGCAGAGTATTTTTATGCAGTTCATGGTGATGAATATGTTTATAATAATACTTCAGGCTATGATCCAACAAGTATACCGTATTTGAAGAATAAAACATGGGATAATAAAACTATAGGATTATATATTACCTATGAGATATTAAATGATGTATATATAAAAACATATTTTACTCATACCGAAACATATGGTTATGATTTAAATGGGCATACTGCTGAGGAATATCTTAATACATTTACTGCTCCTTTTTATCATGGAAACTTGAATACTTTTGGTGTTAGTTTTAATATGGGATTTTAGAATACAAGATTAAACAAAAAAAATACTATCAAAGCTATAAATACATTACATTTGTTGCTTATATTTTTAACACTAAATTATGGATAAAAACATATACTTACGTAATATTTTAAAGATTAGCCTATTATTATTGATTATCTCAATGGTATCATGCATTCCGCAGAAAAAATTACGTTATTTGCAGGAATTAGAGGAATCACAGATTGATACTACTCAAACTGAACAAATTAATAGTACATATATTATAAAAGCTAAGGACGAAATTTACGTAAAGGTTAATAGTGTTGACCCTAATACATCTAGTTTTTTTAATGGAGGAGATTCTAGATATGCATCAAATATGTATAATAGTGAATTAGGTTTATACTTAAACTCATATACAGTATCAGATTCGGGTTATATTCAATTGCCTGTAGCAGGTAAGATAAATATTGTAGGTCTAGATCTTGAAGATGCGCGACTTAAAATTGAATCTGTTTTGCAATTATATCTTAATGATGTTTCTGTTACATTAAAGCTTTCAGGATTTAGAATTACAATGCTAGGTGAGGTAAAGCGCCCTGGCAGATATGCCCCTTATGTATCGCAACTAAATATTCTTGAGGCTCTAGCTGTGGCTGGTGATATGACTAGCTATGGAAATAGACAAAGAGTTATGATAATTAGAGAAATAGATGGTAAAGAGCATGTTCACTTTATTGATTTATTAGACCAAAATTTAATACAAACAGCTAATTTTAATTTGCTGCCAAACGATATAGTATACGTTGAATCATTAAATGCCAAAACATGGGGTTTTGTACAATTCCCATATGCACTGATACTGAGCTCTATAACTACCTTTATAGTGCTAATGACATTTATTAATGCAATGAAATAAGTACTTGAACCCACAATAAGAAAAATAATTGATGGAAGATAATTTTAATAATTTCGATAGCTATCAGGAAGATAGTATTGACATAAAGGCTCTAATATTTCAAGCTTTAGTACATTGGAAACTATTTGTATTAGCTTTAATAATTAGTCTGACAGGAGCATATTTATTCAACAAATATGCAGATCCTGTATATGAGGCCAACTCTAAAGTCTTGGTGATGGTTGATAATCAAGATATCAACCCGTTTTCTTCTGGTTCTTTTTGGAAACAACCAGTAAACATTGAAAACGAAATGGCGATCCTTAAATCATTTGATCTCACAAGAAATGCTATATTAAGTACCGATTGGCAAGTTTCATATTATAGATATGGGCAAATTAGAGAGAACCAAATGTTTGGCAATACTCCATTTGAAATTATTTTAGACAGTAATCATTTACAAGCAACATCAATAAAATTTGATATTGAGATGATTAGTAGTACAGAGTTTAGATTAATGATAGAGCCAATTGCTGAGCCAATAAAACTATATAGCTATATAACAAACCAGTATTATGAAAATGAAACCATAGCCTTGCCTCAAGGATTAAATAAGGTATTTTACTATGGAGAACAAATTAAATATGGCCTTTTCAGCTTTACAATAGAATATAATTATGACTATAATGATGACAAAGAGTTTTATTTTTATCTAAATTCTGTTGATGCATTAGCTACTATGTATAATGGTAAGTATAGTGTAAAACCTCTTCATAATGATGCTACAATAATTTTAATAACAATGAAGCATTCTAGTCAAAGTCATGCTGTGGAAATGGTAAATGCCTTAACTAATTCATATGTTAATTATAATCTTAATTTTAAAAATAAGCAATCATCTAATGCTATTACGTTTATTGATAATCAACTAAAAGAAATAAATACAGCTTTAACTACTTCAGAAGAAAACCTAGAAAATTATCGCAGAGACAATAAAATACTTAATATTGAAGATGTAAGTGGGCGAACTTTTGATAAGCTAACAGCTCTTGACAACGAACGGGCACATGTTGAATTACAAAGCAAATACTTCGAATATCTTGAGGACTACCTTAGGAAAGGCCTAGCGGATAAAGAGAGCATGGTAGCGCCTTCTGTTATTGGAATTGAAGAGCCAATGCTGTTGCAATTAGTTAGCCAGCTTAATGAATTGTATATTAAGCGAAATGAGATAATGGCTACTAGTACAAAGCTTAACCCAGTATCAAAACAAATAGATCTTAAAATTAAAAATACAGAGCAAGCTTTATTAGAAAACATTAGCAATATTGGTAAGACTACTAATATAAAAATTAATAGTATTGATAAGCAATTAGCTGATGTTCAGAAAAAAATAAAGACATTGCCTTCGAAGCAACGAGAATTAATTGATATTAATCGCAAATATAATGTTAATGAAGAGATATATTCATTTCTACTTGAAAAGCGTGTAGAATCAGGAATTACATTGGCAGGAAATGTATCTGATTATACTGTAATTGATAAATCACGACAAGCAAAACCTGTATTTCCAAAAAAGGCACTTAACCTTGTAATTGCTCTTCTATTGGGATTGATTGTTCCTACAGCTTATATTTTTGTTCTAGATTTTTTTAATGATAAAATACAAAGTAAGAAAGATATAGAGAGTGTTGTGAGTCTTCCAATAATTGGTGTTGTAGGGCATTATAAAGAAGCAGATAATATTGTTGTTCTGAATAAGCCAAAATCTGTAATTTCAGAAACATATCGATCAATTAGAACAAACCTTCAGTTTCTTGCTCATCAAGAAGAACATAAAGTAATATCTATAACATCAACATATAGTGGCGAAGGAAAAACTTTTAATTCAATTAATATAGCTTCAATATTCTCAATTGCAGATAAGAAGACTATTCTCCTAGGTTGTGACCTTCGCAAGCCAAAAATATTTGATGACTTTAATATTACCAACGATAAAGGTCTTACTAATTACCTGATTGGGCGTTCTAATATTGATGAAATAATACAACAAACTAGCTATTCAAATATTGATATTATTACAGCAGGCCCTGTTCCTCCCAATCCATCCGAATTATTAGAAAGTTATAAGATGAGTGAATTATTGGCAGAACTTAAAAAGATCTATGATATTGTAATAATAGATACTCCGCCTATTGGTTTAGTAACTGATGCTATTTTTATGATGAAAAGATCCGATGTTTCCTTATACATTGTTCGTCAGAATTATACAACAAAAGCAGCATTAAATACAGTTAAAGAGATATCTGATATTACGGAAATTAAGAATTTATCTATCATCATTAATGATGTAGATATGGATAAGAATGTGAAGTATAGTAATTATGGTGGTTATGGTTATGGCTATGGTTATGGCTATGGCTATGGTTACGGTAACTATTATGAGGAGAAAGAAGAAGTAAAGAAAACGTGGAAAGAACGAATCTTTAAAATTTAATAAACAAACGATTAGAAAGTATTTTTAGCTTATGGATAATATTCAAATGGTGGATTTAAAATCCCAATATAATAATATTAAAGAGGAAGTTGATAAGGGTATACAAGCAGTTATAGATTCTACAGCATTTGTTAAAGGCAAAGTAGTAAAAGATTTTGAAGATAATTTAGCAAAGTATTTGCAAGTAAAGCATGTAATAAGTTGTGGAAATGGAACTGACGCTCTTCAAGTAGCAATGATGGCACTTGGTCTAAAGCCAGGAGATGAGGTTATTACTACCTCTTTTACTTTTATTGCAACTGCCGAAGTTATAGCATTACTTGGCTTAACCCCTGTACTAGTAGATTGCGATCCTAATACGTATAATATAACCCCAGAAGCTATTCGTAAAGCAATTACTCCTAAAACTAAAGCTATAGTTCCTGTTCATATTTTTGGACAGAGTGTTCCCATGGAAGAGATTATGGAGATTGCTAAAGAGAACAATCTAGCACTTATAGAAGATAATGCTCAAGCAATAGGTGCAGACTATATAATGAATGATGGCAGTAAGTGTAAAACTGGAACAATGGGAGATATAGGATGTACATCTTTCTTTCCTTCAAAAAATCTCGGTGCTTTTGGCGATGGTGGAGCTATTTTTACTAATAATGATAAGCTAGCAGACAAGTTAAGAGCTATTGTTAATCATGGCATGAAAGTTCGTTATTATCATGATTATGTAGGTGTGAATTCGCGCTTAGATGGAATACAGGCAGCTATTCTTGATGTTAAACTTCGTCATTTGGATGAATATGCTGCAGCAAGAAATTATGCCGCTAATTATTATGATAAAGCATTTGCAAATCATAAACATATTATAACTCCAGCACGATATGATAAATCAAGTCATGTTTTTCATCAATATACTATGAAATTGAAAGATGCTGATAGAGATGAACTAAAAAACTTTCTGAACTCAAAAGGTGTTCCGATGATGGTTTATTATCCAGTGCCTTTGCATCTCCAGAAAGCTTATAAAGATGATAGATATTCAGAGGGAGATTTCCCTATAACCGAATGTTTGAGTAAGTCTGTATTCTCATTGCCAATGCATACTGAGATGAATGACGAACAATTGAAATATATTACAGACTCTGTTTTAGAGTTTTTCAAAAAATAACAAATTTATTATGGAAAAGCAATATTTCTCGCACGAAACAGCAATTGTAGATGCGGGCTGTAAAATAGAAGAAGGTGTTAAGATATGGCATTTCTCACATATTATGTCGGATTGTATAATTGGTAAAAACTGTAATATTGGGCAGAATGTGGTAGTGTCTCCTGGAGTAATTCTTGGTAATAATGTAAAAATTCAGAATAATGTTTCTATCTATACTGGAGTGGAATGTGAAGATGATGTTTTCCTTGGCCCGAGTATGGTTTTTACGAATGTTACTAACCCTAGATCTGGAGTTAATAGAAGAGGACAATATGAGAAAACGGTGGTTAAAAAAGGCGCGTCAATTGGTGCTAATGCAACAATAGTTTGTGGTCATGATATTGGTGAATATGCATTTATCGGAGCAGGCTCTGTGGTAACGAAAACTGTTCCTGCTTATGCTTTAGTAGTTGGTAATCCTGCCCGACAAATAGGATGGATGAGCGAATTTGGGCATAGATTAAAATTTGATGATAATGGTATTGCTATTTGCCCTGAGAGTAACGAAAAATATGAATTGAAAGATTATAAAGTACAAAAGACATTATGAGCAAAAAACTAAACTTTGGGCTTATTGGTGCAGCAGGATATATTGCCCCTCGCCATATGAAAGCTATAAAAGATACAAATAATGAGTTGGTAGCAGCTCTTGATAAGTTTGATAGCGTTGGTATAATTGATAGTTTTTATCCTAATGCATCTTTTTTTACAGAGCCTGAGAGATTTGATCGTCATTTAGATAAACTACGTCGCCAAGGTGATAAAAAGATTGATTACGTATCTATTTGTACGCCAAATTATTTACACGATTCTCATATTAGATTAGCTCTTCGTAATGATGCTCATGCAATTTGCGAAAAACCATTAGTATTAAATCCGTGGAATATTGATGCTCTTCAAGAAATAGAAAAGGAAAGTGGTAAAAATATTTATAATATCTTACAACTTAGGCATCATCAGGCAATTATTGATTTAAAAGAAAAAATTGATAATGGGCCAAAAGATAAAGTTTATGATGTGGATCTTAGCTATATTACTAGCCGTGGAAGATGGTATTTTGTAAGTTGGAAGGGAGATAGCTCTAAAAGTGGTGGTGTTGCAACTAATATTGGAGTTCATTTTTACGATATGCTAACATACATTTTTGGGGATGTTCATACAAATATTGTTCATTATTCGGATGCTGAATCAGCCTCTGGTTTTTTACAGCTTGATCGTGCTCGTGTTAGATGGTTTCTTAGTGTAGATGACAGTAACTTGCCTGCTGATATTGTGGCTAAAGGGCAAAGAACCTATAGGTCTATAACTGTTGACGGTGATGAAATTGAATTTAGCGGTGGTTTTACGGAACTTCACACTGATAGCTATAAGCATATATTAAGTGGTAAGGGTTTTGGGCTAGAGCATGCTAGAAAGAGTATAGAGATTGTACATAAAATAAGGAATTCAAAACCGATAGGAATTAAAGGTGATTATCACCCATTCTTAAACAGATTTAAATAAACAAAAAAGGTTTGCAATTTATTATTTTGCAAACCTTTTTTTTGTGCCAACTATTTATTATAAGACAATAAATTTCTTTCTTATTATAATATTATCGGGGGTATTTATTTCTATAAAATAAATACCACTAGCCCAGGCTCTAACGTCAATTATTTTAGAGTTTTTCATAGTATTATTATACTTTATTTTTCCCGTATAGTCGTATATTCTTATGTCGCATAACTTATTCTCTTTGCTAATATTTATAAGCAGATTATTAGTACATGGGTTTGGCGAAATAGTAACTTTTAAAGACTCTTGTTGAGCGTTTTCTACACTAGTAAAATCTATGTAATTATCAATATATTTAAAATTTATTCCTGTTAATCCGACCGTAACTTTTACAATAGGAAAGTCCATCCCTTTAGCTAACCAAATGTATTCAATTGATGGATTTGGAATTCTAGCACCAAAATTTAATGAATCAATGTAAACGGAATCACTTTTATTAATAGTTGATTTTAATCTCAAACATTGATATGTTCCATATGGAGTAATTACCGTTCCCCATCCATCAACTTCATTTATTCTATGTAGGTCTTCCTCTAAATATCCCATATTTGGAAATCCAATACTAAAATGCGAATCACTAGAGTCTAAGTTTCCATAATTCATAGGGAATTTATAAACTATATCAGAACTTGTATAAACTATAGGAACATTAATTCCACTGACTTCTCCTCCCATTCCAACAACCTTTAATTGGTTATTATCCTTTTTATAAAATGTATAAGGATTTGCAATGCTTAATCCTAATAAGTTTATATCTTCTCCAAGTTTTGCTAAATTAGATTTGCCAAAAAAAGCAACTTTATATATCATATTTACACTAGCCATTCCCACATATCCCTCAATAGTTTGGGATTTTGCTTGCAACAAACTAAAATCCCAAGTGTGATTTGTACCTGTTGAAATAAAATCAAGAGTATTTACTTTGGCAGAACTATATATCACGGTATCATCAGCACTACCTATATCAATACTGGTAATAGTAATTTGGCTGTAACTGATAAATGAATTAATCAATAATAAAAATAATAGGAGATTCCTCATAGCTTTATGTTTTGTGATAATGCAAATATAATATATATAAATGAATATGTAATTCTGAATTAAGAATTATTTAATTTTTCTGGAATAAAAAATGTAAATTTGTTTTTTTATGATTAATAAGAATAGTAAATTATGTCAACAATATTAAATTTCGCAATCTTTCCAACAGATAAAGGGGATAAAGGAAGTAGTGAGTACGTGAGTCAAGTATTAAAAATGATAGATGAAAGTGGAGTGTCGTATAAGTTAAATCCGATGGGCACAAGTATAGAAACCGACACTTTAGAAGAAGCGTTAGATATTGTGAATAAAGCTTACAAAGTCTTAGAGCCAGTTTCTAAGAGAGTATATTCTGCTATTACAATAGATATACGAAAAGGCAGAAAACTTGGAATGAAACAAAAGATTAATTCCATAGAAAAACGAATTGGAGAAGTAAATAAATAGGTACCTACTAATTAGTTTTATAATATAATAATATCTTATGAATTTAGATAAATTAATAAAAACCCTTGGCCCTGGTCTTTTGTATGCGGGCGCTGCAGTAGGTGTTTCGCATCTTGTTCAAAGTACTAGAGCAGGAGCAAGTTTTGGGTTCGAATTAGTATGGGTAATAATAATTGCAAACTTATTAAAATACCCGTTTTTTGAATTTGCTCCTCGTTATACTGCTGTTACAGGAAATAACTTAATTACTGGATATTCAAAAATTGGAAGGTGGGCAGTATGGCTATTCTTAGCTGTAACCATTGCTTCTATGTTTGTACTACAATCGGGAGTAACCATTGTAACAGCAGGTTTAGTTGCCACAATTTTTGGTATTAGTATTCCTACTTTTTGGATAAGTGCTGCACTATTATTATTAACAGCTATAATACTAATTGTGGGTAATTATTCTATACTCGATAAGCTGATAAAATATGTAATAGTAATTCTTGCAATATCAACAATGTTTGCAGTAATAAGCGCCTATTATAAGAATGGTTATAATCCAAATCCGGAAATAGTGAAGCTTTTTGATATGAATAATCCAATGGATGTAGCTTTTTTAATAGCATTTTTTGGTTGGATGCCAGGTCCAATGGATATATCTGTATGGCAATCAATATGGGCAGAAGCCAAACGCAAAGAAATGAAAATCAATATTGATTTAAAAGCAGCTTTGTTGGACTTTAAAATTGGCTATTTTGGAACGGTAATTCTTGCATTAGCATTCTTAGCATTGGGGGCTTTAGTAATGTATGGTAGCGGTGAAGAATTTAGCGGGTCATCTTCAGCGTTTGCTAGTCAGCTTATTGATTTGTTTACAAATAGTATAGGAATGTGGGCATATCCCATTATTGCTACTGCAGCATTAGCTACAATGTTTAGCACAACGCTCACTTGCTTTGATGCTTATACGCGATCAATGGTTCCTGCTCTAAATCTTAGTTTTAAAAGATTAGAGATTAATACTCCACAGAAAGAAAAAAAGTGGTGGATATCCATGATGATTATTCTAGTAATCGGTTCACTTATAATACTAGGTTTCTTTATTAGTAGTATGAAACAAATGGTTGATTTTGCTACTACCTTAAGCTTTGTACTAGCTCCAATTATCGCAATCTTAAATTATAAAGTAATTACACACAATCATGTGCCAGAAGAGTATAGGCCGAAAAAAGTATTTAGAATGTATGCTTTAGTTAGTATTGTAATTATGACAACATTTAGCTTATTCTTTATTTATTGGCGCTTTCTATAGCATTCTATCTTTGTGTAAGTTTAACTATTATTAGTTAATATAACCAACAAATTATTAATACATTTGCACACTTTAAATTGAATCTATAAATAAGAAAATACTATAATAATGGAGAAAACTACAGTAAATATTGAATGGAAGCAAGGGATGTCCTTCGATGCAGAAGTGAATGGACATATTATACCAATTGATGCAGATGAGAAAGTTGGCGGAGAAGACAGAGGTGCAAGACCTAAACCACTAACATTAGCTTCATTAGGCGGCTGTACAGGTATGGATGTTAGATCTATATTAGCTAAGATGCGCGTTGAATTCGATGCTTTTAATGTAAAAGTAGTTGGAGAATTGACGGAAGAACACCCTAAAATTTTCAATAAGATACATTTAACATATACTTTTAAAGGAAGAAATCTTCCTCTTGAAAAGATTGAAAAGGCAATTAATCTGTCTCAAGATAGATATTGCGGAGTAACAGCTATGTTAAAAGATGTATCTGAGATTACTCATGAAATTATTCTAGAAGACTAATCATAGAATAGTATGGAAGCTCTATCAAAAGATATTTTTGATAGAGTTTTTTTATTATACATAATTATTAAGAAAATAGTACTTTAGCATTACTAAAAAGCCCCCATAGTTTCTACCTTTTGGTAGATAGGCAAGGGTTATAATATTGCCCCCATAGTTCAAGGGATACCTGCCTGCCGGCAGGCAGGGAACAAGAGTTTCCTATGAACTATGATATTTTTTTTAATCGCCCCCATAGTTCAAGGGATAGAACAAGAGTTTCCTAAACTCTAGATGCAAGTTCGAGTCTTGCTGGGGGTACAAATTGATAATCAGATGTATACTGTATATGCGATTTTGAGCCAAAAGGACGGCCGTATTTATGTTGGGTTTACTTCAAATATTGAAAAACGACTTAAAGAGCATAATGCAGGAACTACTAAATCAACTAAGGGATTTAGACCATGGGAACTATTATATACTGAGGTTGTGAAAGATAGAGTTACTGCTAGAAAAAGAGAGGTTTATTGGAAATCGGGAACAGGCAAAGAACAGTTAAAAGAACTAAAGGGATACCTGCCGGCAGGCAGGGAACAAGAGTTTCCTAAACTCTAGATGCAAGTTCGAGTCTTGCTGGGGGTACAAAAAAAGCCACATTTGAGTGGCTTTTTTGTGCCCATGCAAGGCGAGAAGTTTATGCCGATATATTGTTTGTAGCATTTTTCTTTTTCAGAAAAATGTTCAAAACAAATCATCGGTAAGTCTTGCTGGGGGTACAGAAGCGGAATTCTCATTTATAATGAGTTTTCCGCTTTTTTCACTCTTATACATACCTATATATAAGCATTTTATAATATACAACTTACTGGGTTTATAATTCGATATATATCATATGAATATAGAAAATAATATCTGCAAGCTTGTATCTTACAGATATACTGTATTATACAGCGGTTAGAGTCAGCTTTTAGATATATTTATAAATAGTTCTTATAAATAATACTATATGCGTAGTAATACTACTTAAATATTGCTAATAGTAAGATTTTAGCAGTATTTCTTATAATATTTTCTTATATTTGCCACAAATTAAGTAGTATGACTACATTTAAGAAAACAAAATTAAGAAAACTTATTGAAGTATTGCATAAAGGAAATGTGATAACAGTTGCATTGTTAGATAGTATAGGCATATCTAATGACCTACGAAAATATTATTTAGAAAGTGGATGGATAGAACCCTTGGGAAGAGGAGCATATAAAAAGCCTAATGATAATATAGAATGGCAAGGAGCTGTGAATGCTATTCAAAAGCAAAATAATATTCACGTTCATGTTGGTGGTTTATCAGCTTTATCTCTGCAAGGTTATAGTCATTACCTTAGATTGAGTAAGGAAAGCCTACAATTGTTTTCTCCCCAAAGAACAAAGCTTCCTAAATGGTTTTTAGATTATCATTGGGAGGTAGATTTATTTCATAAACAAAGCTCTTTTCTATCCAATAATTTGGGGTATAAAGAAATGGAGATAAAGCAAATATCCGTTACTGTATCAACACCTGAGAGAGCAATTTTGGAATGTTTATATTTAGCACCACAAACAGTTGACCTTGTTGAATGTTATCAATTATTAGAGGGCTTAATAAATCTTAAACCTAAACTTATTACAGAATTATTAGTTAGTTGTAATTCTGTTAAAGTAAAGCGTGTGTTTTTGTATATGGCAGAAAAAGTAAATCATCAATGGTTTCAATTCATACAAACAGACAATATTGATTTAGGAAAAGGAAAAAGAATGATAACAGAAAAAGGTAATAGTACTTATATTGCAAAATATTTAATATCTATTCCCAAAGATTTAGCAGAATTATGATTTTACACAAATATAAAGAGCAAGTTGATTTATTGTTGCAAGTTTTACCTTATGTTGCAAAGGAAAATATGTTTGCATTAAAAGGAGGTACAGCTATTAATCTTTTTGTTAGAGAGATGCCTCGCTTATCAGTAGATATTGATTTAACCTATCTGCCTCTTAATTCAAGAAATGATGCTTTAAAGAATATAGCGGAGGGTTTAAACAGAATTAAGGTAGATATTGAAAAAAATATTAAAGGAGTAAGGGTGCATTCCGTTTCTTTAAATGGCAAAACTGATGTTAAATTGAATTGTCAAGGGCAAAATGCTCAAATAAAAATAGAAGTCAATACGATTACTAGAGGGAATATATTTCCTACTAAGCTAATGCAAGTTGTAGATTCTGTTCAAGATGAATTTGGGAAATTTGCAGCCATAAATGTTGTTTCTTTTGCAGAATTATATGGTGGTAAAATTTGTGCAGCGGTTGACAGACAGCATCCCAGAGATATTTTTGATGTAAAGTTATTGTTTGAAAATGAAGGATTCACTGATGATGTTTGGGACGGTTTTAAGATCGGGTTAATAAGTCATTATAAACCTATAAGCGAATTGCTTTCTCCTATACTAAAAGACCAAAAATCTGCATTTGACAAACAATTTTTAGGTATGGCTAGAGTTGATTTTTCGTATGGTGATTATGAAAATACAAGACAAAGGTTAATTGATACAATAAGTGAGCGATTGACTGATAAAGATAAAAAATTCTTAGTGAGTTTTGAAATAGGTGAGCCTCAATGGGATTTATTTCCTTACGATGTATTGAAAGATTTACCTGCAATAAAGTGGAAATTGATTAATATTAGAAGATTAAAGAAAGAAAATATAGATAAGCACCAGCAAATAATTAAAAATCTAAAAGATGTTTTAGGCCTTTAATTTACTTATTTAAGCAAATTAACAAAGACTCAATTTTATATCCTAATCGGTTAGAGTTTTGCTTACCTCTCGGTACTGTTTTAGACTGTTAGAGTACTCGTCAATTTAATAGCTTTTGTACCATTGTGAGTAAGTCATTACTGCATTGTTAGTTATAATATTACAGCTCTCCCTGTATTTCATCTATTTTTACTTCATAGAACTCTCCATTATCATTGATTCTATAATATTTAGTGAACTTTTTGACCTCTTTGTTTTCTGCTTTTTCCTCAGTATCAATACGAATTATGTAATCTTTATAGATAATGAATTTTTTAAACACATAATTATTTTTATCATTACCCATATCATACCAGCTCGGTGATATATCCAAACCTTTATTTAACATCATAATTCCTGATTTAACGACACATAAATAACAAAGCAGATCATCTGAATCGAACTCAGCCCAAATAACAATCTGGAAACCTTTATAATCAGGAAGCCTTATAACAGGCTCAGTTGCATTATATACACTACCATCATATGCGGTAAGTTTTAACGGAAACTCATCAGTAGAAAGCCATATTGCACTATCTAAATCCTGTGTCGAAAAAATAACATCTAAATTAGATTCGGTTTTTGATTGATTCGTTTTTGTTATGTTATAACTGTAACTGACAGTAAATAAAAATAACATACTTATAATAGATATTTTTTTCATTAATAATTTTTTAGTCTTAGCCTCATCATCAGCTCCATCTTCGTTTTTATAAATGTCCATATAATTATAAATTTTCATAATGATTTTGCAAATAGTTGATTATTATACAAGCATTTCCTGACTGACGGGTTGACTTTAGTTAGATTCACTATTTACCTTGTATTTT
>JAOZPM010000023.1:0-15237 GCA_029932765.1 Bacteroidales bacterium
AAATTTGAAGAAGGCACTTCGACTACTCTATGCTTTGCTTTTACAGCATTTCTAATTCTAGTTAAGTAATCTGCTATTTGATCGGTTACCATCTTATAAAAAATTAATTATTAATAAATAAAATTACCAACTGGCTTTCTTAACTCCTGGGATAAGACCGGCAAGGGCCATCTCACGGAAATTAATACGAGAAATTCCAAATTGACGCATATAACCTTTTGGTCTACCACTAAGTGCGCAACGATTGTGCAAACGAACTGGTGATGCGTTTTTAGGAAGTTTCTGTAAACCTTCGTAATCTCCGGCAGCTTTTAATGCAGCTCTTTTGTCAGCATACTTAGCAACCATTTTTTGTCTCTTGCGCTCACGCGCTTTCATTGATTCTTTAGCCATTATTTTTGATTTTTAAATGGTAAACCATAAGCTTTTAAAAGTGCTAAACCTTCAGCATCAGTATTAGCGGTTGTAACGAATGTGATGTTCATACCTTGAATTCGATTAATTTTATCCATAACAATCTCTGGAAAAATTAATTGTTCAGTAATACCTAGAGTATAATTACCTCTACCATCAAATCCTTTATCACTAACACCTTTGAAGTCGCGCTCACGAGGTAGTGATACAGCAACTAAACGATCCAAAAATTCTAACATTTTTGCGCTTCGTAAAGTAACTTTAGCACCTATCCCCATTCCTTGGCGAAGCTTAAAGTTAGAAATATCTTTCTTTGAGTATGTTTTTACTGCTCTTTGACCAGTAATTAAAGACAACTCTTCTATAGTAGCATCTAATAATTTTTTGTCAGTGATAGCTGCACCAACACCTTGGTTGATTGCAATTTTTACTAACTTAGGCACTTCCATAACAGACTTATAGCTAAATTCCTTCATCATTGCAGGAACTATCTCGTCTTTATACTTTGCGTGTAATCTTGGTGAATAACTCATTACTTAATTACCTCCCCTGATTTTTTTGAATAACGAACAATCTTACCCTCTTCTACTTTTCGACCAACACGTGTAGTGTTACCCTTTTCGTCAATTAGCATCAAATTCGACATATGAATTGCTGCTTCTTGTTTAACGATTCCACCCTGAGGATTCTCGTTAGAAGGTTTGGCATGTTTCGATACCATGTTAATACCATCGACAATGGCTTTATTCTTCGCTGGGAATACTATACGTATTACACCTTCGCTACCTTTGTCGCGTCCAGCGATAACTTTAACCTTATCGCCTTTCTTTAATTTTAATTTAAAACTCATATCTTTATCTCTTTATATGGTTCAATTTATAACACCTCTGGTGCTAAAGAAACAATTTTCATAAATCCGTTATCACGTAACTCACGAGCTACAGGACCGAAAATACGTGTTCCCATCATTTCGCCAGTAGTATTTAACAATACAACTGCGTTATCATCAAAGCGAATATAAGAACCATCTTTACGACGAATTTCTTTTCTTGCTCTAACAACAACAGCTTTTTGAACGGAACCCTTCTTTATATTACCATTTGGAGTTGCTGACTTAATTGTCACTACCACCTTATCGCCAATACGTGCATAACGTTTCTTAGTACCTCCGAGTACACGGATTACCAAAATCTCTTTCGCGCCGCTATTATCAGCAACTATTGCTCTTGATTCTTGTTGTAACATACCTATTTAGCTCTTTCAATGATTTCGACTAATCTCCAACATTTGTTCTTACTAAGTGGACGTGTTTCCATAATTTTTACAGTATCACCAATTCCACAATCGTTATTTTCGTCGTGTACCAAATATTTCTTTGATTTCTTAACGAACTTACCGTACATAGGGTGTTTCACTTTACGTTCAATTGTAACTGATATAGACTTATCCATCTTATCACTAACAACAACACCTATACGCTCTTTTCTTAAATTTCTGCTTTCCATCATTATTCAGATTAAAAATTATTTTTTAGCAGCTTCTAACTCTCGTTTACGAAGCTCAGTATTCAACCGAGCAACTGTTCTGCGGCTTGCTTTAATAATTTGTGGGTTCTCCACTGGGCTAACAGCATGATGAAGTTTAGTTTTCGAAAGAAAACCTTTTTCTTCACTTAAACGATCTTTCAGATCATCTAACGACAGTTCTTTTATTTCTTCTTGTTTCATTATTCAAATGTTTTTAAATAAGTTTTAAAACTTTACCTATTCAACGTAATCGTTACGAACGATAAACTTTGTTTTAATAGGTAGCTTCTGCGCTGCCAATCTCATTGCCTCTTTGGCAACTTCTAAAGGTACACCTTCAGCTTCGAATATGATTTTACCAGGCTTGCATCGTGCTACGAACAATTCTGGAGCTCCTTTACCCTTACCCATACGAACCTCTGCAGGCTTTTTAGTAAGTGGCTTGTCTGGAAATACTCGAATCCATATTTGACCTTCACGTTTCATATAACGTGTTACTGCTTGACGAGCAGCTTCTATTTGTCGTCCAGTTAACCAAGTTTCCTCTAGAGACTTGATACCAAAAGTACCGAAAGATAATTGTGCCCCGCGAGTCACATTGCCTTTCATACGGCCTTTTTGCATTTTCCTGAACTTTGTTTTCTTTGGCTGTAACATTATTCCAAAATTTTAACGGTTCTATAATACTTAACGAGTTCTCTTTCTGTTTCCTCTTTGGCGATTTCCACCACCACCTTTACGATTAGACGATCCTTTGCTTATATTTCCTGCGATACTTAAATCCGGTTTTCCATAAACTTCGCCCTTGAAGATCCATACTTTAACACCTAGCAATCCATAAGTAGTTTGCGCTTCAATCAACGAATAATCGATGTCTGCACGAATCGTATGTAACGGAATACGACCCTCCTTATACATTTCTGTTCTTGCCATTTCAGCACCGCCAATACGACCGCTTACAAGAATCTTAATTCCTTGTGCTCCAACGCGCATTGTTGCCTGAATTGCCATTTTAATTGCTCTACGGTGAGAAACACGACCCTCAATCTGTTGTGCAACAGACTGAGCTACCAAACGAGCATCCATTTCTGGACGTTTAATCTCTGAGATATTAATCTGTATTTCTTTTCCCGTTAATTTCTTTAATTCCTCTTTTAGCTTGTCTACTTCTGATCCTTGCTTACCTATGATAATACCTGGACGTGCTGTATTGATAGTAACGGTAATCAACTTAAGTGTACGTTCAATGTATATCTTAGATACGCTAGCCTTAGCAAGACGTACATAAAGATACTTTCTAATTTTATCGTCTTCTACTAGTTTGGCAGTAAAACTTTTTCCACCATACCAGTTAGAGTCCCATCCTTTGATAACTCCTAATCGAAAACCTATTGGATTTGTCTTTTGACCCATTGTTGATTATATTAATTGTTATTATCTTCAGTTAACTCAACTCTACTATCTAGGATAAGAGTAACGTGGTTAGAACGCTTTCGAATTCTATGCGCACGCCCTTGAGGTGCTGTACGAATTCTTTTCAATTGTCTTGCAGAGTCTACAAAGATCTCTTTAATATACAATTGTGCGTCTTCCATTCTTACACCTTCATTCTTAGCTTGCCAATTTGCCATGGCACTTAGTAAAAGCTTGTACAAACGTCCAGAGGCTTCTTTTGGAGAATGCTTTAGTATTGCTAATGCTTGCTCAACATCGTTAAGGCGCACTAGGTCAGCTACGATTCTCATCTTACGTGGCGAAGTTGGAACATCTGTCAACCTAGCGAAGTAGGTTGTCTTCATTTCCGCTTTTTTTACTTCAGCACTATTATGTTTTCTCTTTCCCATGTCTTATTATCTTTTTCCTTTGTTCTTACTACCGGCATGACCACGATAAGTACGTGTAGGAGCAAATTCTCCTAGTTTGTGACCTACCATATTTTCAGTTACAAAAACAGGAATAAATTTATTTCCATTGTGCACTGCTATAGTGGCTCCTACGAAGTCTGGAGAAATCATTGATGCTCGAGACCATGTTTTGATAGTAGTTTTCTTCTTTGATTCTAGAGAGGCCAATACCTTACGTTCTAACTTGTAATGTATGTATGGACCCTTTTTTAACGAACGACTCATATCTATATCTCTTTAAATTATTTCTTCTTTCTTTCAATGATATACTTATTCGAAGGATTCTTCTTAGCGCGAGTCTTAAAGCCTTTCGCTGGAATACCTTTTCTTGATCGTGGGTGACCACCTGTTGCACGACCTTCACCACCACCCATTGGGTGATCGACTGGGTTCATGTTAACTGGTTTCACTCTAGGGCGACGTCCTAACCAACGTGTTCGACCTGCTTTTCCACTACGTTCAAGCATATGATCAGAGTTTGAAACAACTCCGATTGTAGCTTTACATGTCTGTAGTACTAATCTAGTCTCACCAGAAGGTAATTTGATTACTGCAAACTTTCCCTCACGAGTTAATAACTGTGCGAAAGAGCCTGCACTACGAGCCATTTTAGAACCTTGTCCAGGACGTAATTCGATGTTATGAATGACTGTTCCGAAAGGAATATCACTTAAGTACATAGAATTTCCGACTTCTGGAGTTGCTTCCTTTCCTGCCATAATTTTCATGCCTACTGTAAGTCCTTTAGGAGCTACAATATATCGTTTTTCGCCATCGGCATAAAACAATAATGCAATTCTAGCAGTACGATTTGGATCATACTCAATTGTCTTTACAGTTGCTGGGATACCTTCTTTATCGCGTTTGAAGTCGATAACACGGTACTTTTTCTTATGACCACCGCCAATATAGCGCATTGTCATTTTTCCCTGACTGTTTCTTCCACCTGATCTTTTCATTGGAGCCAACAAGCTCTTTTCAGGTGTTGATGTTGTTACGTCATCGAAGGTTCCTGCTACTTTGTAGCGCCTTGCTGGCGTTGTTGGATTGAATTTCTTTAAAGCCATGTCTATATATTCCTAGATATTACTATAAAAATCTATACTTTGTCCTTCAGCTAAGGTAACAATTGCTTTTTTCATTGCTTTTGTTCTTCCTTTAATATAGCCACCTTTGGTGCCTCTTGCCTTAGTCTTACCACTATAGTTCATAGTGTTCACAGCTACTACTTCTACATCATATAGATCTTCCACTGCTTTCTTAATTTGAATTTTGTTAGCCCTATTGTTTACCAAAAACCCAAAGCGATTTAACTTCTCGCCCAACTGGTTCATCTTTTCGGTAATTATCGGCTTTTCTATGATATTCATTTCTCTATAAGTTTATGAATTCAACAATCTACTTTACAAAAAGTGCTTCTATCTCTTTGATTGAACTTTCTGCTATAATTATCTTATTAGCATTAAGCAAATCATAAGTATTGATATCCTTAGCGATAGTCACTTTTGCATTTTTAATATTACGAGCTGATAAATAGATATTACTATTTGCACCTGGCAATACTAATAAGCTTTTTCTTTCTGATAAATCAAAACCTTTCAATAATGATAAATACTGCTTTGTATTTGGAGTTTCATAATTGAAATCCTCTACAACAATAATCTCATTATCTTTAGCTTTATATGATAATGCTGAAAGACGAGCTAACTTTCTTAACTTCTTATTAAGTTTGAAAGAATAGTTACGTGGGCGTGGGCCAAAGGCTCTTGCTCCACCTCTCAAAAGAGGACTTTTGATATCACCCATACGAGCTGTACCAGTTCCTTTTTGACGTTTTATCTTTCTTCTACTTCCTGAAAGTTGCGAACGCTCTTTAGCACTATGTGTTCCTTGACGTTTATTTGCTTGGAGTAATTTTACATCCAAGTAAATCGCGTGATCGTTAGGCTCAATAGCAAAAATGCTATCATTAAGCTTAATTTTACGACCAGCTTCTTTTCCTGATATATTATATACTGCTAATTCCATCTTTCTACAATTACATATGAACCGTTAGGACCAGCTATAGAGCCCTTAACAATTAATAAATTTTTATCTTCAACTACTTTCAGTACTTCAAGGTTAATCATCTTAACACGACCACCACCAGTACGACCTGCCATGCGCATTCCTTTGAATACACGTGATGGGTACGAACTTGCTCCAATAGAACCTGGCGCTCTTAATCTGTTATGTTGACCGTGAGTAGCATCGTTAACACCCTTAAAGTTATAACGCTTAACTACACCCTGAAAACCTTTTCCTTTAGAAGTTCCAACTACATCAACAAATTCACCTTCGGCAAACTCATTAACTGTAACGATTTCTCCTAATTGATGTTTGTTCACAAAACGACCAAATTCAACAAGAACACGTTTTGGTGTTGTACCTGCTTTTTTGAAATGGCCCATCATTGCTTTTGAAGTATTCTTCTCTTTAGCTTCGTCAAAAGCTAATTGAACTGAAGAATATCCATCAACATCGTCGGATTTTACTTGTGTTACTACACAAGGACCTGCTTCGATAACTGTGCATGGTAAATTTTTACCAGAGGCATCGAATAAGCTAGTCATTCCTACTTTTTTTCCTATTATTCCTGACATTGTTTCTAATGTTTTCTTTTAAAAAACTTAAACTTTAATTTCTACTTCTACTCCACTTGGAAGCTCTAATTTCATAAGAGCATCAATTGTTTTTGAAGTTGTACTGTAAATATCTAACAATCGCTTATAAGTTGAATGTTCAAACTGCTCACGTGCTTTCTTGTTTACAAAAGTCGAACGCAATACAGTGTATATCTTCTTATTTGTAGGAAGTGGTATTGGACCATTCACTACAGCTCCTGTAGCCTTTACTGTCTTTACGATCTTTGCGGCTGATTTGTCAACCAAGTTATAATCGTAAGATTTTAATTTTATTCTAATTTTCTGACTCATATCAAAGTATACTTATTTATTGATAATTTCTTCTGCTATTGAATCTGGTACTTCAGAGTAATGATCAAACGTCATTGTTGAAGTTGCACGACCCGAAGTAATCGTTCTTAGGGCGGTAACATAACCAAACATATTTGATAATGGCACCATAGCTTTAATGTTTTGTGTTCCATCTTTAGCTTCTACGCCATCAACAATACCACGTCTTTTATTAAGGTCACCGATAACATCACCCATTGATACATCCGGAGTAACTACTTCTACCTTCATTATAGGCTCAAGAAGTGCTTTCTTCATTTTAGAAGATGCGTTACGGAATCCCATTTTAGCAGCTAATTCAAATGATAACTGATCAGAGTCAACATTATGATAAGAACCATCATAAAGACGAACTTTCATATTCTCAACTTCAAATCCTGCTAAAGGACCATTAAGCATAGCTTCTTTAAATCCTTTTTCAACTGAAGGGATAAATTCTTTAGGAATATTACCACCTTTAATCTCATCGATAAATTGAAGACCTTCTTTTCCTTCGTCAGCTGGTCCAATTTCGAATTTAATATCAGCAAACTTACCACGTCCACCAGATTGTTTCTTATATGACTCGCGGTGCTCAGTACTTGTAAGAAGTGCTTCCTTATAAGATACTTGAGGTTGACCTTGATTACATTCTACTTTAAACTCACGCTTAAGACGATCAATAAGAATATCTAAGTGAAGCTCTCCCATTCCTGAGATAATTGTTTGTCCACTATCCTTATCCGTTTTAACTTTGAATGTAGGATCTTCTTCTGAAAGCTTTGCTAAACCATTACCTAATTTATCAATATCCTTTTGAGTTTTAGGCTCAATAGCAATACTAATTACAGGATCAGGGAAATCCATTGATTCAAGAATAATTGGATGCTTTTGATCACAAAGAGTATCACCAGTACGTATAGTTTTAAAACCAACAGCGGCTCCTATATCTCCTGCTTGAATTTCTTCAAGTGGATTTTGCTTATTAGAGTGCATCTGCATAATACGAGAGATTCTCTCTTTCTTACCTGTAGATGTATTCAACACATAAGAACCAGCCTTAAGTGTACCAGAATAAACTCTAAAGAATACTAAACGACCAACAAATGGGTCTGTAGCAATCTTAAATGCCAAAGCAGAAAATGGAGCATCAGCATCAGGGCTTCTTGATTCCATTTCGTTAGTATCAGGATTTTCTCCTTCAATATCTTCAACATCCATAGGGCTAGGAAGAAAATCGATAACAGCATCTAAAAGCATTTGAACACCTTTGTTCTTAAATGCAGAACCACACATTACCGGAGTAATACGTTGCTCGATAGTAGCTTTACGAATATGTTTTTTCATCTCCTCTTCTGTAATAGAATCAGGATCTTCCATGTATTTTTCGAATAACTCGTCATCCTCTTCAGCAACACCCTCTACTAATAGAGTACGGTATTCCTCAACAGTTTCAAGTAAATCTTCAGGAACTGGAACTTCGTTAATTGTAACTCCGTTATCGTCCTCATCCCAAATATAAGCTTTATTAGTAATTAAATCAACAACACCTTTAAAGTCATCTTCAGCGCCAATAGGAATTTGAAGAGGTACAGGGTTTGCTTTAAGACGATCGCGGATTTGATCAACAACCTGAAGGAAGTTGGCACCAGAACGATCCATTTTATTTACAAAACTAATACGAGGTACTTTGTACTTTGTAGCTTGACGCCAAACAGTTTCTGATTGAGGCTCAACACCACCTACTGCACAAAATAATGCAACAGCACCATCAAGGATACGAAGCGAACGCTCCACCTCAACAGTAAAATCAACGTGACCCGGAGTATCAATAATATTAATCTTATTATTAATATCTTTATACTTCCAAAATACAGTAGTAGCAGCAGAGGTAATTGTTATACCTCGCTCTTGCTCCTGAACCATCCAGTCCATGGTAGCTGCACCATCGTGCACCTCCCCAATTTTATAACTTTTACCAGTATAATATAATATACGCTCAGTTGTTGTGGTTTTACCCGCATCAATATGAGCCATTATACCAATATTTCTTGTATTATTTAAATCCGACATCTCTATATCTTGCTATATATTAAAATCTAAAATGAGAGAATGCTTTATTAGCTTCAGCCATACGGTGAATCTCTTCTTTCTTTTTGAAGGCAGCACCTTCTTCTTTAAAAGCAGCTAAAATTTCTCCAGCTAACTTCTCTCCCATTGTCTTTTCGTGACGTTTACGAGCAGCACCAATAAGCGCTTTAATACCTATAGACTCCTTACGAGAAGCATAAATCTGTGTAGGAATCTGAAAAGTAGCACCACCAATACGACGACTCTTTACCTCAACAGCAGGAGTAATGTTTGTTAATGCCTTTTTAAATACCTCAACTGGGTTTTCCTCAGTCAACTTATCTTGTACAATATCCATCGCTTTATAGAAAATACTATATGAAGTATTTTTCTTTCCACCGACCATCATATTATTTACGAATTTTGTTACCAAAGTATCACCAAATTTTGGATCCGGTAATGTAATTCGTACTTTTGGCTTTTGTTTTCTCATTGTTTCATCTTATTTAATAATGAAAATTCTTATTTCTTCTTAGGACGCTTAGTTCCATACTTTGAACGACGTTGAGTACGACCATCTACTCCTAACGTATCTAAAGCTCCACGTACGATATGGTAACGTACTCCTGGTAAATCTTTAACTCTACCTCCTCTAATAAGTACAATAGAGTGCTCTTGTAAGTTGTGACCTTCTCCAGGAATATAGGCGTTAACCTCTTTTCCATTAGTCAAACGCACACGAGCTACTTTACGCATTGCCGAGTTAGGCTTTTTTGGTGTAGTAGTGTATACACGTACACAAACTCCTCGACGCTGTGGACATGAGTCCAAAGCTGGAGAGTTGCTTTTGTCAGTCAGCTTCTTGCGACCTTTTCTGATTAACTGTTGTATTGTTGGCATAATTTAATAAAAAATATTTGCTTCAATTGATAATTATGTTCTAATTTCCCGTTATTTACGGGGCTGCAAAAGTACAACTAAATCCACAATACCCAACATATTAAAATACTTATCAACAAAGTATTGTTTAAATATTGAATATCAGAATATTGACAGCTTTAAAACTGTAAATATCAATCTAATTATTATTAAAATGTATTGAAAAATTGGTAGGTTGGACATATATTCAGACCCAAAAGAGATTGTTATTTAATAACTCTTTTTTGGAACCTATATCGGTCTATCCTTGTCAGGTTCCTACTAATTTATCTTATACTTTACTAAATATTAAGACATATGTCTCATTTTTAGCGAGTGCAAAGATAAACATATTTCTTTATCAACAAAGCTTTATTAATAAAAATATCGCATTTTTTTGTTAAATATATAAAATACAGAAATACAGTAGTATTAATCACTTATTGTAATAAAAAAAAGATAGTTTGAATTATACTAACACCTATAAATGGGTGTGTTTTTAACTACCTACTATGACAACTATAGCAATAATGCATATTTAGTTTACAATCTAAATTAAGAAACTGCTTCCCATATAAAAAGCCCTAAAAACAGTTGTTTTTAGGGCTTTCTTATACTAATTACTACAAATACTATAAACCCAAAACACTTGGTCCTTGCTCATAATATATATCCTTAGGAATTCCAGCATCAGACAAACGTTGCAGATCTGCACTTAACTCTGGAGTAATAGTAGTCCATTTGTCAACAAAAGCTTTAGCAGCTTCATAATCTCCATTTCCTTGAACTTCTAAAATTTCTATTGTAAGAGCTGTTGATGCTTCTTTCATCTTCTCAAAATCAATATTATATAGACCAGCTTCGTTTCTACTAAAAGCTCCACGCTCTAAGAAATAGTTATATCGAATAAGATTTGCTTTGCCATGAGCACTTGATGCTCCAAAGCGAATACTACGGAATATGCTTGTCATAAAAGTTACATAATTGTCTTTAAGATCAACCTTAAGCTCTCCCATATCAGCTAATTTTGTAACAAGAAATAATCCCAAAATATCAGCCTTACCTTCTTCAATTGCAGAATATTGCTCCTTAAGAGCTATACGCACAGAGCCATTGCCAGTAATTGTATTTTTTATTCCCATACCATGCGATACTTCATGAAACATGGTGTTTTCGAAGAATGAATTAAACTTAATATGTTGGCGAAGATCTTCAACAATTAATTGTTGCGAAATAGGAACTAGAATCTTGTCAAACTTAGCTTTCATTGCATTTTTAAGTTGCAACTTACGAGAACCCTTCTTCAATTGCACTTCTTCATCATTTGGAAGATTAATAGCAATTGTTTTACCAGCTTCATTACAATCTCCAGCATAATATACTACATCGTATGCATTAAGATCCACATCCGAACCAGGAGTTTCTTGCTTATACTTAGCGTCAACAGGTAGTTCTTTTTGCATTTGAGGTAAAAACTGTGCGTAATACTTAAGCTTATCGCTCCACTCAACATCCTTTATAAGAATGAAAGATTCGTGAGCAGCTTTATAACCAAATAATGCATCAAGGTAGTTTTCTATAGGCCCAACAACCATGTCAATATTAGAAGTTTTCATATCCATCCAAGCCATATCACTCTCCTGATACTCATCAGTAAGCAATGCCACAGCGCGTAGCTCTAAATACTTTTTAAGACCTGCATTTTCAGCAATAGTAGAAGCTTTTCTCAATAATTTTGCTGCTTCCTGCACTTGACTTTCATAAGCCTCATGATACCATTGAGTATATAATTTACCATTCTCATCACGTTTTACAAGAGTATAAAGATTAGCTTTGTTTGGATCATCAAATGCTTCAAATTCTTCCTTCGTCATATCACTAGGATAAAAATTTGCTCCAGCAGGACGAGTTTCGAAACCTTTTAAGAATGGCTTATTCTCTTCCATATTAAGGATATCCCATGGCCCATAGTTAATATTAGCAAATTGCTTAATATTAGGATCACTTATTCCTGCAAGTAAAGCATCTTTATCGCCATAAGTTTGTGTCCAAAAGATATCATCCATTATATCAGCAACCTGAAACATAATACGAAGAATATCTTTTTCGCTATCACTAAGGTGGCTAATATCCGCCGTTAATGTAACTTTTGCATAAGCATTATAATCAATGCCATCAATTGCTTCGTAAGTTGTTGTTTGAGTTTCCTCAGCCTTTTGTTCAGGAGCATTATTAGCTGTATCATTACAGGCCATTAGCCCAAATAATGCAATAACGCTCATCATAAGTATTAATTTTTTAATCATAATTGTGTATGTGTTATGTTAATTTATTTCTTGAGGCGCAAAGGTAGGTTTTTTTTTGAAGTGTTTAAAGGTGAAGAGAGAAGGGTGAAGAATTAGGAATTAGGAATATCGATTAACGATTGCAGATTACTGAGATTAGTCCCGTAGCAATCGGGAGCAGATTTAAAAAGGCTAAAGGCCTGCCCTGAGCCTGTCGAAGGGCTAAAACTCAAAGCCTGCCTGACGGCAGTCAGGGCTAAAGTTTAAAGGGATTAAGGATTGATGATTAATTTATTTTATTCTGAATTGTTGATTCTGTCATATTCATATCTAAATCAAAAGGGTCATCATTCGTAATTGAATAAAAACAATATACCGTTTTATAAATGAATTCATATTTACGACTAACAATATCAATTATTAATGTTCCTTCAATATTTTTTGAATTTATTCTACATACATAATATTTATTCCAAGATAAAAATTCACCATCAGTTCTATAGGAATAGGAATTCCCTTTAAACGCTCCATATCCGTATTTACCTTTGATAATAAGACTAGTTAATGAATCAGAATAATAATATAAGCCAGGCTCTGAACAATACCCAATTGTTGTAATCAGATGTTTATAATTCTGACTGAAATTGCCAAAACTACCAATTGAATAATTAATAAAGATACTATCTCGTGGTTCATTTAACTTATGCCATCTGTTCCATTCAAATTGACCTTTATATTTTCCATTCAACATATTTACCTTCTTAAAAGGCATATTCCCATCTGTATCGACAAATCTATAAATTACAGTTTTTTCGTCTCTACTAATGAAAAAATCTTCACAAATCTCTTCTTGCAAATCAATGACTTTTCTTATATCATTATCTTTAATTGAATATACAAATAATGTAGAACGATTTTTCTTAGAAAGAAAAGAATCCCATTCTTTATACTGCATAAAATATAATTTTGTTGAATTCTCATTCCATTGTACTTCTTTTCCCCAGAAAGTAGCATTATTCGATATTGTCTTGTCAAAATTTTCTATACTATGTTTTACATTTCCATTTTTATCTAAAACAATAATTCTATTATCATCCTCATTAAATGCAACATACTGAGAGTTTGGAGAGACAAATACGCCATGTTCTCTATCATTTCCTTTATTGATAGACTTTGTCCAAATAGGATTATTATTGAAATTAATCACCCCTGAACTATCAAAATACAAGCTATCATTTGAATAATAGTAAATTGGTTTATCTGCGTGATAATTTAATTTTTCAGGTTTAAAATCAAATAATTCAGGAGGATAACTATCATCTACTCTGAAAAAATATTTATTTAACCACCAAGTAGAAAACAATCCCAATCCTAATATTATGAATATTACTAAAAATATTTTTCGCATTATTATTTTTATAAATAATTCCAATTATACAATATTACTTACTATTCAACTTTATCCTTTGGCAATCAAATCCTCCGACCAAATTGTATCAACATTTAAGTAAATTATAAAATCGTTTAATACAATTAGCCCACCTCCTTTTAAAAAGGAGGACTTTAAACGCCAACAAATATAATTAACGTCCCGATAATTATCGGGAGCAGATTAACGATCTCATATTGTAGATTTCCAAAATCCAACCCCCTTAATTTTACTCACTTTTTCTTCTTCTTTTTCCATATTTATTTTATCAAATATTGACAAGGAGTATTTAATCACTTTCTTGTCATTAATCCAATTATAGAATGGGAAAGCATCTGCCCTTGATAGTGCTATTAATGTAATCATATATTCTTTTTTTCAAATTACTAGAAATAAAAAATGTACACAACTAATAATAAATAGTTGTATACATTTTAATAAAATATCTTTTTTCTAAAAAAAATCGCACCACTAACACTCAGTTATCAGCACAAAATAAAAGAAATTAGGATTTAGAACTTACCATCCCAATAACTAACGTCAAAATCTTTGCATTGTACAACATTATTTTTTGTCCAACATTTTGTGGCAATACCATCGCAGCTACCATCACCAAAGTCAATGGTTACATAAGGATTTCCGGCTTTGTCTTGGTATTCAATTATACCTGAAACAATTTCATAATTACAACTATCACTTTTAACAAGATCTTGTACAACTACGTATTTTTTTCCTTGTTTTTTGAAAAGCTGCCAAACATCTACATCCTTACTCTCTATAACACCATTCTCTAACCAACTTACAGTAGCAAGTCCGTCACAAGTGCCATTACCGAAATCTACAGAAAACACCATCTCCTCTTGGTAATAATATTCAATAATTCCTGAAACAACTTCCCAATTACACTCCGCTTTCTTAACCAAAGCTGTTACTATAGTTTTACTATAATCAGCCTTATCACCACTTCCTTTTACAATTATATCTGGCTCAAGACTTTTTAAATATATATCTGTTGTTTTATCATTAGTATTCTCTACACCTTTTTTACAAGAAGTAAACACTAAAACCATGCTTATGGTTAATAATGTTAAAATTAATAATGCTCTTTTCATAATTATAATTTTAGTATGTATATTTTTTTAATATTCATGCAAATATACGCAATTATTATTTAACTCTATTTTACTTTTCCTCTTTTCTTTCAAAACAACCACATAAGGCACATAAGTAACATAAGGATTCATAGGTGTCATCTACTCTAACTTCTTCTCCTATTTCCTTACCCATCAAATCCTCCGACCAAATTGCATCAACATTTAAGTAAATTATAAAAGCGTTTAATACAATTTGCCCACCTTCTTTAAAAAGGAGGTCTTTAAACGCCAGCCAATAAAATTAACGTCCCGATAATTATCGGAAGCAGAATAACGATTGAAGATTACAAATTTCCAAGTCGGAGTCCCCTCTTAATTCTTCATTCTTCTTTCTTAATTCCTTTATCCTTTCTACCCTTTCTACCCTTTCATCTCCTGTTCGCGATGTCTCACCTCTACTTTTATATTATACTTATCGCGTAGGTGACGAGTGATAAACTCAGCCATATAAACTGAGCGATGCTGGCCCCCAGTACAGCCAAAGTTTATACTTAGATGATCAAAATTTCTTTCAATATATTTCTCTACAGACTGCTCAACAAGA
>JAOZPM010000023.1:15337-27948 GCA_029932765.1 Bacteroidales bacterium
ACTTAGATGATCAAAATTTCTTTCAATATATTTCTCTACAGACTGCTCAACAAGAGCGGTAACATTTTTCTTAAAAATAGCAACATCTTCCTCTTTATCAAGAAATTCTATAACTTTCATATCCATTCCTGTGAGCTGCTTATACTCATTGTAGCGACCTGGATTATGAAGAGCTCTGCAATCAAAAGCAAAACCTCCTCCATGACCACTTTCGTCCACAGGAATTCCTCTTTTATAAGAGAAACTATTTACCGACACTTCAAGATTGCTTCCCTTTGCGGCAAGTTCCATGAGTTTTTCAGACTTAATAAGTTTTTTGAGTAAAGGCATAAGTGTTGGTAGTTCCACAGGAAGGTCTATTGTTTTGAGCAAAAGCTCTAGATTATTAAGTGCAGGAGGAATACTCGCTAGAAAGTGAGCTTTCTTTTCGTAAAAACCTCGGAAACCATAAGCTCCCATCGCCTGCATTATTCTTATTAATACATATCCTTGGAAGAACTTTTTGAACTCTTCTTCATTAATATTTATGTGTTTTTTTAGCTGCCCTATATAATAGGTGTATAATTCCTCTCTTTTCTCTTGAGGGATTTCTGCTTTCGCATCATATAATAAAGAAGCCAAATCGTATTGCAAAGCACCCTTTCTACCACCTTGATAATCGATAAAATAAACTTCATCATTTTTTACCATTATATTTCTTGACTGAAAATCGCGATAAAGGAAATAGTTTTGATTAGCCTTGAGTAAGTAGTCTGTAAACTTCTGATAATCGTCTTCCAAGGCTTGCTCCTCAAAAGGTATTTGTGCTAATTTTAGAAAGTAATACTTAAAATAATTCAAATCCCACATCATACTCTGCTTATCGAAGCTTGATCTCGGATAGCATAGGCTATAGTTTAAACCTTCGCCTCCTATAATTTGAAACTCAGGCAATGCATCAAGCACCTGATAATACTTTTGCTGCAGTTCTTTGGAAAAAGATGATGTCTTATGTTCATTTGTTAAAAAAGCGAATAAAGTAGTATCTCCCAGATCTTCTATTAAATATATATTTTCGGTTACTTCCTCTGCTAGAATTTCTGGAACTTTTAGCCCTTTCTTCTGAAAATGTTTTGTAAACTCTATAAAGGCAAGGTTTTCTTTTGCATCAGCATTATACACTCCAAGAGTAGAATAGTTTTCAGAGAATATCCTAAAATATTTACGATCAGAACCTGATTCTGCTAATGGCGTAACTTTAACTACTTCTTCCTTAGACCAAGTGGTGAAAAGTTTTTTCAATTTATTTTGTGGCATAATAATATTTTTTAAAATTGTAGAGCATTGAGAGGAATCCCCTAATACTAATAATAGGCAACAAATATATGAATTAGAAACTACATTCTGAAAAGATTTACAGTATAATTATTAAATATTTATTAAACTGTATATTATTAATGCTCTATTTAATAAAGCAGAATAAAAAAAAGTCAGAAATACATAGTAAAGATTTACTACGTATTTCTGACTTAAAATATGAATTAAAACAATTATTTATGTATCTATTTTGTATTACCCACAAATCTTCTTAGTTGATCTATTCTACCTACTTCAAGAAACGAAGCTCCGGCACTTTTGCCATAATTACCAGCAACAAAAGCTACTAAATCACGATCGCCATAGCCATCTCTCTTTGCAAGGTTATTCAATGCTTGATCAACAAAAACAGAATGCGTTTCACTTTCTTTAATAAGGTCGCACTCAACCCCATACGACAAGGCTAGCACCCTCATTATATGTGGAATATAGCACTGAGCATAAACAGGAACTTTTGCTCTATATGCTGCAATACCAAGAACTGTATTTCCAGAATATGTATCTGCAACAATAGAAGTAATAGGTAAATCACAACTTGCTTCAACGGCAGCTTTCACCATAAATGACGCTTTATGAGTAGTTAGAACTTTATTCTCAAGAGTAATCATTTTAGGCGTAATTTGCTCTACTTCCACACAAATTGAAGTCATCATTTTAACAGATTCAACGGGAAATTTTCCATAGGCAGTTTCACCACTAAGCATAACAGCGTCCGAGCCTTGGTATACAGCTGTAGCAACATCATTAACCTCAGCACGAGTTGGGCGAGGGTTTTCAATCATAGTATGCAACATTTGAGTAGCCACAATAACTGGCTTACGAGCAGCAATACATTTCTCTACTAGTTGTCGTTGCACAATTGGTAGTCTTTGCTCTGTAATTTCAATTGCCAAATCGCCACGGGCAACCATAACACCATATACATGCTTAAGAATACTATCAATATTATCTACACCTTCCTGATTTTCTATTTTTGCAATTATTTTTATAGGGCTACCCATTGCATCAAGTATGCTTTGAACAGCAATAACATCATCAGGTTTACGCACAAATGAGTGTGCTATAAAATCCAACTTTTGCTCTACGGCAAAATAGATGAAATCCATATCTTTTTTGGTAAGAGCAGGAAGTTTTATATATGCTGAAGGAATATTTACACTTTTATGACCTTGTATTTTCCCATCATTTTGAACTTCACAATCAAGGATATTATTATTAGAACCTATAACCTTTAATTCCAATACACCATCATCAATAAGAATTTTACTTCCTATTTCAATATCTGTTACAAAACCTTCATAAGATACATATATTATATCGTTGGTACTGTCTTTATCTTTAACCCCTTTAAACTTAACTATATCACCACGCTTAACTTTTTTATCCTCTTTCATAGAGTTAGTTCTAATCTCGGGGCCCTTTGTGTCTAATAATATTGCTATCTTATCTGAAACTTTACGCACATTATTTATTACTTTCAGTGCGTCATCATGAGTTTGGTGTGCGGTATTTAATCTTACCACATTCATTCCATTTTCATATAATTCTTTAATAAAAGCTGTGCCACAATTCCTATCTGAAATAGTAGCAACTATCTTTGTTTTTTTCTTCATTATTGTAATTTTTTGAGCCCACAAAGGTAGTCTATATATTAATATATTCTATACATTATTAGAATCTAAAAATAGCAATTGTACTTACGAGTGTTAGCAGCAAATAATGCCTGTTACTTTTTCAAATTTATTTAATTACTCCAATACTTCCAATAATTTTTTATAATCCTCAATTGAATTTGATTCTTCCTTTTTGCCAAGAGAAACAATAATATTATTTATAGACCTTCTTACTATAGTAGGATTTGAACAAGGGAGATAATATTCAGTTTTTATATTATAGTTTATTCTTTTCAGATAACTAAAAATATCCTTTAGCGAATGTATTTCTCCTTTTGAAAAAGGGTTAATATAAAACAATACGTTTTTATCCTGCACTTCGTCAATGGGGAAAGAATACATCTTGTCGAGATATACTAGCATAAAGTTTCGAGGAGTATTAACTCCATATAATGGAATTTCCAAACTCTGTGCAATTACTGAGTATAATACACTTAGCAAAAGAGGGCTTCCTTTTTTAGTTAGTAACACATCATTCACAAAAGAATTTTCTACAGCATAATAGTCTTTAGTATTACCTTCAAAACTATAGATATTGAAAAATATATGATTCAGTATTTTTATCTTTTCAATTGGTGATTGGTTATCATTTATTTCGAGCCAAAAATCTTGACGAATCTTATTTAGAAGGTTACTTATTGAACTAATTTCCAGCTTTGGATACTGAAATTTAGAAATAATTGCTAATCCTTGAAATAAATTCTTATAATTATTCTCTTGCCATCTTCTAAGTTCTACAATAGCATTCTGAAGACTTACTGCATTATAAACACCTTTCAATCTTTCAATCTGACCTTCATCCGCAGTTTCATCCTGCGCCTCTAATAAGAACGGCATTATTTCAGCCCCTATTTCTACAATCTTAGAGCGAATAAGTCCAAAAGCTTGATTATCTTTATCATCAATTAATCCAACAAGAGCTTTTAATTTACTTTCTTCCATTTTTTTCAAAATTAATCACTAAGTCTATCAATAACTATCTTAATTAGTTTTTCAACTGTAGATTTATAATCTTCGCTGTAAGTTCGACTATATCTATTTGCAATAATTGCGCATACAGTAGCTGTTTTATGTCCCAATAATTTTCCTAAACCATATAAAGCTGATGTTTCCATCTCAAAATTAGTAATCTTTTGATTATTATACTCGAATCCTTCAAGTGATGAATTCAGTTCAGGATTTGAGAGCTCAAGACGAAGAACTCTCCCTTGAGGGCCATAAAAGCCAGGAGCAGTGGCAGTAATACCTTTATACATTCCATCACTAATTTTCTCTTCTAAGCTACTTGAAGCTTTTACAATGTATGGTTTGCTCAACTCCTTTGGCCAGTTAGAAAGCTCGCAAAAAGCTTCTGTCATTTGTTTATCAATAATACTATCGCTACCTTTATAAAAATTCAACAAGCCGTCAATACCTAAACCATAAGAGGAGAATACAAATGAATCTACAGGAATAAACTCCTGTAAAGCTCCAGATGTTCCAAGTCTTACAATATTTAAACTATGATGTTGGCTTTTAACCTGTCGAGTTTTCAAATCAATATTGACTAATGCATCGAGTTCGTTCATCACAATATCAATATTATCAGTACCTATACCTGTTGCTAATACCGTCAACCGTTTTCCGCGATATACACCTGTATGAGTTACAAACTCTCTATTATGTACCTTATGCTCAATAGTGTCAAAATATTTACTTATTGCCTCTACTCTACCTGGGTCACCAACAACTATTATATCATCGGCTAATTGATCGGGAGTAATGTGCAAATGATAAATACTTCCGTCAGGATTTACTATTAGTTCTGATTCTTCTATTCTTCTCATTCCTATTTATAAGTTTAAAAATAAATCCTAAAAATAATTAATTATTACCTACGGCATAATGCTTCTTTGTATTTTTGCGCCGAGATACAAAAATAATAATTTTTGATAATAATAAAATTATTTTTATTATTAAAATGAATATATTATTAATATAAGCATTATATAGCCTTTTCTAGTCTTAGTTTAATTAAGCTAAATTAAGGTTATCTTGCAAATTAAATATCACTATTTCGTTATGAAACGGAATAAATAAATAATAAATTATGGATAATAAAGATTTTAAAATACTTGTTCCTACGGATTTTAGCGAACAATCAAATCTAGCATTGCACCAAGCTATACATTTTGCCAATATAATTAAAGCTCAGGTTACTCTTCTGTATGTATTACAAGAAAAAAAAGGGATACTAGGCAGCATTTTTAATAAACCGCAGGAAAAAACTTTTGATAATGCTATTATAGAGAAGCTTAAAGAGCAATCACAAACATACAATAATAAGCATAAACTTAAAATTGATTATCAACTTGAACACTCTACAAGTATTCATGGGTCTATATTAGAATATTCTAATAAAAACAATTTTGATATAATAATTATAGGCAAAGGTTCTATTTTTGAGAATGGAGAAGAGATACCTAGCATTGGGTCTAATGCAGCTAAGATTGTTCGACATTCAAAGATTCCAGTAATTACCATAGGCAATTCAGGTCATAGTATAGATATAAGATCAATACTTTTACCTTTAGACTTGTCTAAAGAAACTCGCCAGAAGGTAAACTGGGCATTAAAAATTGCTAAGATTAGTAAGGCTAAAATTAATGTTATTTCGATACTAGATAAGGATAGCAATAAAGAATTCATTATAAAGGTTCAAATTCAGATGAAACAGGTTATTACTTTCATAAAAAAACAAGGTGTCGATTGTTCTAGTTCTATTATTGACTCAAAAAACGACAATGATCATAAGGCAATAATAAATAGATATATTGAGAGCCATCCTAATATAGATTTAGCAATAATAATGACCCAACAAGAAAACGATTTTACAGAGTTTTTCGTTGGCTCATCAGCAACTGCTTTAATCCGAAGTATTAAAATACCTGTTCTTTCAGTAATACCAAGAGAATTAGAAACCATTATTTGGGGCGTATAAAAAAACAAAATTTAATAGAAAAAGCATGTACAAAAGCGGTATTGATATAATAAGTATTGGAGACGAAATACTTATTGGGCAAATAGTAAATACTAACTCAAGTTGGATGGCGGATAAGCTTAATAACAAAGCTTTGCCGATAAATAGGATTATTGCTATTGCCGATAAGGAAGATGCCATTGAGGAAACTATTATAGAAAGTGGTAAAACTGCAAAACTAGTATTAGTAACAGGAGGCTTAGGGCCAACAAAAGATGATATTACAAAGAAAACTGTCTGCAAGATATTTAATAGTAAATTAATCATAAATAAAGACGTAGAAGAGCACGTAAGATTGTTTTTTAAGAAAAGAGGTAAAGATCTAACTAAGATCAACGGCGATCAAGCATTAGTCCCTGATAATTGCAAAGTAGTTTTCAATGAACAAGGCACTGCTCCTGCAATGTATTTTGAGAAGGACGAAACACATTATGTATTTATGCCAGGCGTACCTTTCGAAATGAAGAACTTAATGACAAATTGGGTGATTCCTCATTTCACATCGCTTTGTAAAGTTCCTTATATAGCACAGAAAACTATTCTTACTAGTGGAATGGGAGAATCTTTTCTTGCAGATAAAATTTTAGACTGGGAGAATAATTTAGGAGCAGAAACAAGCTTAGCATACCTTCCCTCTCCTGGCAGAGTCAGGCTTAGAATAAATGTGAAATTAGACAATAAAGCTAATGCAGACAATCTACTTCAAAAGCATATTGATGATTTATACAAAATAATTCCTGACTTAATATTTGGCTCTAACAACGATACTTTAGAAGGAGTGGTTGGAAAACTACTATTAGAAGAAGGCAGTAGTATTTCAACTGCTGAAAGCTGTACTGGTGGACTTATATCTCATAAGATTACTTCTGTATCAGGAAGCTCTAACTATTTTAAAGGCAGCATAATAGCATACAGTAATACTATAAAAAACAAACAGCTAGGCATACCTTTATCAATAATTAAAGAGTTTGGATCTGTAAGCGAAGAAGTAGCAATTCTAATGGCAAAGAATGTAAGGGAAATTATGGGAACAACATATTCAGTATCCACAACGGGCATAGCAGGCCCAACAGGAGGCAGTAAAGAAAAACCTATTGGCACTGTATGGATAGGCTTTGCATCTGAAGATGGTGTTTTTGCAAAAAAGTATCAATTTGGTGACCAAAGAGAACGGAATACAAGCTGGACAGTGCAAACAGCCCTGAATACGATTCGCAAGTTTATAAATAAAAACAAGGCGAAATAAAAGCTTTATATATAAATAAAATAGATTTATTAAAGTAGACATGTTAATTTCTATGGCTATATAACAATGTATCTATTTTAATATCATAGTATTATAAGGAGTGTAAATATTAACAACAAATTACAATATAAGTTTGTGAAATAGAAATATTTTGATTTATTTTGCACTCCGTTTTTGGAAACAAACAATTAAAGAAAATAACGATGTCTAAAATTTGCGAGATAACAGGAAAAAAGGTAATAAGTGGAAATAATGTTTCTCACTCTAAAGCACGTACAAAAAGACGTTTTTACCCAAACCTACAGACAAAGAAATTCTATATTCCTGAAGAGGATAAGTATATTACTTTAAAAGTTTCAGCAGCAGGAATCCGTAAGATTGATAAAAACGGAATAACTGCTTGTATGAAAGAAGCAAAAGAAAAAGGATATATGAAGTAAAAATGACTTGCTTAAGGGCAATCATTAAAGATATTTCTATAAAACCGATATTCGCTTGCGAGTATCGGTTTTTTCATTAATATTGCATCACAAACCTATATAATGTAAGATATTATGAGACCTATAATAAAGAACATAGTAATAGTAATTACAGTATTAGTAATTGGAATGAATTATTCCTGCTCTAAAAGTCAAGAGGCTGAAGATAGAGAGATAATTGAACAGTATATTAGTGACCATAATATAGCAGCTGTAGAATTGGACAATACAGGACTTTTTTACGCAATAGCAGATAAAGGCGGCTCACTTCACCCAAGTTCGAGTGCTACCGTTACTGTAAACTATACCGGAGAACTCGTTGATGGTACTGTATTCGACTCTAATGACAATGTTAAATTAAGTTTACAAAATACAATTGTTGGTTGGAAGTTAGGCATTCCATTGATTGGAGAGAGTGGCAAAATAAAGCTAATGATACCTTCAGGCATGGGTTACGGTACTAAAGCAGCTGGAAGTATTCCTGAAAATTCGGTATTAATATTTGATGTAGACTTATTACTATTTAATTAGAACAATAAGTCTAGAATTAAAGGTTTTTTCTACTAATTTTCAATGATTTACTTCAAATAATAGAGCAAACAAAAAAGTTTCATAAAAACATTTTTTATTATTAAAAAAGTTGTACTTTTGCAGCCCTTAAAATAGTAAGGAATAGAAATAAATTTAGATATATAAGTTATGTATGCAATCGTAGAGATCGCTGGTCAACAATTCAAAGTGGAAAAAGGTCAAGAGATTTTTGTTCACCGCTTGGAAGGCGAAGAAGGCGCAAAGCTTGATTTTGATAAAGTTCTTTTAATAGAGGACGGAAAGAAAATCAAGGTTGGAACACCAAATGTTGAAGGTGCCAAAGTTTCCACAAAGATTCTATCTCACCTAAAGGGTGACAAAGTAATCGTTTTCAAGAAGAAACGCCGTAAGGGCTATAGAGTTAAGAACGGACATCGTCAGTACTTAACTAAAATTAGTATTGAAAGCATTACAGCGTAATTTTAATTTAAGTCGAACATTAAAAATTTAAAAACATGGCTCATAAAAAAGGTGCAGGTAGTTCAAAGAACGGTAGAGAATCGGAAAGTAAACGATTAGGAATTAAGATTTATGGTGGTCAAGCAGTACGTGCTGGCGGTATTATTGTACGTCAACGCGGAACGACTCATCACCCTGCAGTAAATGTAGGAATGGGAAAAGACCACACATTATATTCTTTAGTTGACGGAACTGTAGAATTCAGAAAGAAAAGAGATAATCGCTCTTATGTTTCTGTTGTAGAATTTTCAGTAGAGGAATCTGCTAACTAAAAAATAAAAAATATGTAATAAAGCCACTTACCGAATTCGGTAAGTGGCTTTTTTTTTGTATGTTTGCCTTGCACATAAACACATATATTATTAAATAAAAAACAAAAATGAAACACTTATCTTTTTTACTACTTTTTTTTATTTTTGCAGGGTATAGCGCTACTGCACAAGAACTTATAAAATCAAGTGAAGTGCCAAGCAATATCATTAGACGTTTCGAACAAAAAAATAGAAATGTTAGCGATACTAAGTGGTATAGAAATGAGCACAAAACTTATACTGCTATATTTATTGACAAGGGAAATAAAACAGAAATTACACTAGATAGTGGAGGGAAAGTAATAAAAAAAGTACAGATTATTAAACTAGAGAAGCTTAATAATAAGATTTCTACTGACCTAAAAAAGAATCATAAAGAATTAGATGCTATTTCAGCAACGCTAATAGAGGAAGGCAGAAATGATAAGTACTACTCTATTATTCTTCACAAAAGTCAAGGCAGAAAAAAAGCTCCTTTAGTATATGAAATACAATACGATTTCCAAGGCAAGTTAATTACAATGTACGAGCCCGAAGAAGCTGATATTATAGAGGAGTCTAACAAAAAAGATAGCTACGACGATGACCTTGACGAAGACCTTGAAGATCTTGAAGAGATTGAGTATAATGTAGACATTAAGAAATCTGGACTGCCAGGCCCTGCTGGAGCATACCTTAAGAAAAGATTTGATTTAGATTATCACTATCCTACTATTAGGCTTAATAAAGACCAAAGATATGGCCCTCATTACTTTGTAGAAGTAAGAAAAATAGGTGAAGGCAAAACTTATCAATTTTGGTTTGACACTCATGGTAACTTATTGAGAGAAAAAACTACTACTGATTAGTTGTTAATTAGTTTACAACTAAAAAGCCATTTGATTATTAGAAATCAAATGGCTTTTTGCTTTCTTAAAAATATACTAAAACCCTCTATTAGTATTATCTGCGTATACAGTATATAGCATTTGTATATTCTTTACAACATTCTGATTCCAATGAATTGGGTGGGTTAGCAAGCAGACACTCTTCTTTCCTTGATTAAAAGCTTTTGCAGGAGCACCAAACTTCTTCCATTCAAAGTTATTATAAATGGAACTGTCAGAAATATATGCATCAAACTCCTTCAATATTTCAGGATTATAGGTATTAAAGTCAATACCATAATCAATCAAACGAGTATAATCTATAATTTCCACATTTGTAGTTTGGAGTATTCTATTAACTTTATCGCCATGAGAGCAAATAGTTCTAATCTTCCAAAACCTTTTTTCAAATTCTTTAAGTTCATCACCTAATAAATCAAAACAGTGATGCAATACGTCTTTAGTAACTTCCTTTTTATTAGTAATTTGGTTCTTCTTAGCATAAGTAGCTAATGTTTCGTAATGTAATGATACTTCAAATCCAGAATCATGCATCTCTTTCATAATTCTATCATTAACACTTAGCCAACGAAAGTAATAAGTGGATTTTACACCTAAGCTCTTCTCTAGCTTATACATATCATAAGCACCTTTATAGTCATAATCAACATCATGACGTAGAACTAATACTTTAGTATTGCTCCCTTTATACTTATCGTACCAATCAATTAAAGAAGTAATTACATAACCTTCTTTCTGTGCTTGTAGCAAAATTTCCTTATAATCATTCAACCTATTTTTCTGAATGATTTTTTTATAAAACTTCAAATTCATACTAACAAAAATACACTATTTAGTTTAATATTATTGGATCTATTTATATTTCATAAACAAACGAATAGGTTTTTTCTAAACATATGCTTAAGTTTATTATATTTAGTTTAATAATTATAGTATTTTTGTAGCAATAAACACAAATTTTATGAAAATATTAATGCTTTTAGAGCATGAATTTCCAGGAGATGTCCGCGTAGATAGAGAAGTTGATTCATTGTACGAGGAGGGTATTAATATTGATGTAGCTATTTGTAGCACAAATAAAAATTGTGATGATATTAAAGATTATAAATGGGGTAAATTATTTAGCAAGTATATTCCAAAGTTAACATTAAAATTTAGCGCACTGGCACTTACTTTTCCTTTCTATTTTGCTTTTTGGGAAAAATATATTGATAATATACTTAAAAACAATTCGTATCATTATATTCATTTGCATGACTTACCTTTAATAAAAGTGGCTTATAAACTATCTCAAAAGTATAATATTCCATTGGTGGTTGATTTGCATGAAAATAGACCAGAAATAATGAAACTATATAAGCATGTCAATAGTTTCCCTGGTAAATACCTAATATCTACAAAAAAATGGGGTGAATATCAAAAAAAGTATGTTAAGTTAGTAGATAATTTAATCGTGATAACACCAGAGGCAAAGTCTTATTATACTGATTTACTAGATGTAGATGCAAAAAAGATCAGTGTTGTTCCTAATTATGTAAACCCTAACTTTAAACTAGTGGGTTTTAATAAAGATTTTCTTCATAAAATAGAAAATAAAAAGACCTTAGTTTATTTTGGTGACATAAGCGAACGGCGTGGGATACTAGAGTTAATGGAGGTTGCCATACTTCATAAAAGCAATCCTGATTTTCATTTTGTATTTATTGGTGCTGGCAGTGGACTTTCTATTTTACAAGAAATGATTACTAAATATAACCTTCGTAATGTTGATTTATTAGGTTATATAAATATCGACAACGCACTTATGATAATAAAGTCTTGCTCTATTGGCATATGTCCATTCCACAGAAACATTCATCATGATACAACATATGCAAATAAAATGTTTCAGTATATGGGACTTGGCTTACCTATTTTGGTAAGCGATTGTCCTGCCCAGGCTAAGATTGTTACCACTGAGAATGCAGGGCTTGTATTTAAAGCAGGTGATTATAAAGATTTAAACGAGAAATTACTTGAATTGGTAAGCGATAAAGGAAATTTCGATAAAATCTCTAGTAATAATAAACTACTCATTTCACAGAAATACAACTGGGCAATAGCTGCAAATGAACTATTGAACATTTACCACTAATTATTGTTTATTTGCTAGCTGAATCCATCCATCACATTTCTTCAATAATCTCTTGTCTAATAAGCAAAAAAGCTTTACTTTTGCACCCTCTAAAAACTAGAGATGTAGCAAGGTGCTACACATTGTTTAATCAGACTGTATTCCAGTACCCTACAAAAGGTATTTTCCCCGGATAGGCAGTCACAGAATAATAACTATGGCAGAAGAAAATGCTAAGAAGACCGAAGATGCCCCTGAGGCAGAGGTTAAGAAGACAACTCCAAAAGTAAAAAAGGAAACTAAAGCTAAGAAAGCTCCAAAGGTTGCAGCAAAAGTTGAAGAAACTCCTAAAGTAGAGGAAACTCCTAAGACTGAAGTAAAAGTTGAAGAAACTCCTAAAGTAGAGGAAGCTCCTAAAGCTGAGGCAAAAGTTGAAGAAGCAAAAGTAGAGGAAACTATAAAAGTAGAGGAAGCTCC
>JAOZPM010000024.1:0-27802 GCA_029932765.1 Bacteroidales bacterium
AAAAATTCCAAGACTTTGAAACTGCTATAGATGAAATTGAAAAATAATTATCCCTAACCTACTCAAAAAATATTTATTATATTAAAAATAATTCATTATATTTGCTCTTGAATTAAAATCTCCAAATTAATACCAAATTAATCACATTTAATTTAACTAATGAATTTTAAAATTATGTCACATTACAAAAAACAAAAAAACAGTAGAAGATTACCCCCCCCAATAAAGAATTCACTATCAATAACTTATGTGCTTCTTGGTTTTTTGCTACTTTTTAGCACCAGCGCCATAAGCCAACAAGTATGTAATTTGGGATTACCCGATACGTGGATAAATAGTACATTTACCTCAAATGCAGCTTACAGTAATACTGATATTGAAATTGCAGGCACTATTACTATAACTAATGGTGCTATAATATCTATTAATATGTCACATTTATATATGGCTCCAAATGCGAAAATCATTATCAATGATGGGGCAGAATTATATTTAGATAATAATATTATTGAAGCTTGTGGTAGTTATTTATGGGACGGAATATATATAAATCAAGATTGCTTTGTATTTGCTGGAGGTAATACTATTACGGATGCTATTAATACATTTTATTCAACCAATGGTGGTAATTATGAAATATATGCCAATAATTTCGACAAATGTGAAAACGCACTTACTGTTAAGGACTTTAATGGAGACCATTATGGATTATTCTACGATAACGATATGAGTATGTCACAAAATCCTTTACCCGGTGGCAATGGAACTTCTCCAGCAATACTTATTGAGGATGTTGTGGCTAGTACACCAATACATACTTTAACTATTGGACAAATAGGTAGTACTTTAACTAATACTATCTCTGGTTATGAAGATTTAAACATCTATTGCGTAAATAGTGATGTTGAAATCATTAATGCAAGCATTAATCTTGATGCAGGCATTGAGGCTATTACTTTTGATGGTGGGCCAACTGCAAATAATCGTAGAATATTAGTTATTAATAATGTAACCACTTATACTACAGGAAATAATATGGCAAACCATAGTGTTTTTGCAATGAATAATTTTGACGCGCAAATTTTCGAGAATTTATTTGCTTCAAAAAACTATTATACACATACTGTATTATTTAACTCCAATGGAGAGATAGAATACACTTCAAATAAACTTAATAATAGTCAATATTTGGGTTTACAAATCACTGGAAATTCTTTACAAACAAACATTGACAATAACGATTTTACTTACGTTGATAATGGTGCATTAATTAATGACAATAATTCTTCAACAATCAATATTTCAAATAACACTTTTTATTCTCCAAACTCAACCAGTACTTCAGGGTATGGATTACGAATTGATAATTGTAATGGTTTTTCTAATGCAAATAAAAATATTTTTAAAATTAACAGTACAGGTATAGGTGTTGATTTAATTAATTCATCAAATATTTATATTGAGAAGAATAGTATTACTCAAAATATAATAAGCACAATACCTAGTAATACTGCATATTGCATTAGGATAGGAAATAGTAGTAATAATATTAAAATAAACAATAATTATTTAAAATTTAACAATAATATTATTAATGGAGCTAATATTTCTATTGCAAATAGTTTTGATATAAAGGTAGAATATAATGACATGACTTATGGTGCCTATGGAGTTAATACTCTAAATTCGCATGATATTGTTTCCAAATATAATATGGTTAATCATACAACGTATGGCTTCTATAATACCACATCTGATATAATAGAAATTAATAACAATACTATTACACTTAATGCAGGACATGGTATATACTCTTATGGAGGAAATTATTTAACAGTTAACGACAACACCTTCACTGCAGGTACTGTATTATCATCCAAAACTGGCATTACAGTTATAAACTCTCACTATAATACCATAAAAGGCAACGAAATAGACCTTAATGGATATAATTCTTCTAATCCAATGGCTGTAGTGGGCATTACTATTGAAAATAGTGTTAATACTGATGTGCTTGAAAACACTATTGATAACTGTGGTTATGCCATGTATTTTAAACAAAATAATAGTAATGGTATTATTAAATGCAATAACATGAGCAACTCATACCACGGCATTGAATTATATAATACAATATGGGGAGAAAGCAATGGTAGCATATTCGAAATTGGTCATGATGCAGACCCTTACGATAACTCTTGGTATAATATTGCTGTTAGCAATGCTAGAGTTAAAGGAAGTATTCAAACTTATGACCATGATTTCTTTTATAATAACTCTGGCTCCGAGTTTAGCTTAAATATCTCGCAATATGATGTGCCATTAGGACCTCCTAGTTATTCAATTTTTACTAGCTACTCCACGACAGGACAACAAGGAGGACAATGCGGAGGTGGTCAGCAACAAAAAATCATTAGTGATATACCATTAATAAGCCAAAGCACTACTGATAAAGATAATTATAGGCAAGCACAAATTGGCTATGCCATAAATAATTTACCCAATAGCAATTCATTATCAATGAGCAACCCTCAGGGTATTTATAATAGCATATTACGCTATAATACTATACGTAGTGCATATTATGAGTTACAGGATAATAGTTTTTTAACAACTCTTGGTATTGCATCCGATACTATGTATAATGCATTTAATTTTAGCATTGGTGCCAGCAATATTGGCATAGAGTATAATATCGAAAACAATATTAAAGCGGCTAATTATACCAATGCACTTCAAGTATTACAAAACTACAGCCCACAAAACCTTGCAGAGATTTACACTTCGGTTACATATCAAAAGTATATTCAGTATTTAACCACTGATAGTCTAAGCTCGTCAGACAGCAGTAATTTACTAATTATTGCCAATAATCATCCAAACATAGGTGGTCAGGCAGTGCATCTTGCCAGAGCAATATTAGGGCTTTATATTATTGATATGCCAATTAACGCACCCTCATCTGTGGCTCGCACGGGCAATACCAGTACAAATACTCAAACAAATAATCCTAAAACCGATTATTTGAATGCCTATCCAAATCCTGCCAATAATTATTATACTATTGATATCTCAGGGGACTATGACAATATAATCTTCTATGAAATATATTCCATAACAGGTAGTTTATTACAAAGTGGAAATATTAATAATAATTCCACCAATAAGTTAAATATTTCTGATCTTAATTCTGGTATTTATTTTATTAAGTTATTTGATGAAGATAATATAATTTATAATAATAAATTAATCAAAAAATAGTATCTATTTTTAATATTTCGTAAGAAGCAGGACTTACTTCCTGCTTCTTATTATTTTTTCTATAATTATGAGAAATATATTATTTTTATTATTTATTACTGTTATTAACTACAGTTTCTCGCAAAACTTACTCTATAATGGTAGTATAGAGGAGCTTAAAGGCTCATGTATTATTCCTTTTCCTCCATATAATGATGGCGCAAAACATATTTTTAGAATAAAAGGTTCTCCTGATTTATATAATAGTTGTTTTGTAGATACTTTTCCTTTATTCGCTAACTGGAACCATATTAGCGTTCCTAAAAATAATACAGGCTATCAATATGCCCGCACAGGTAATGGGTATATAGGTTTTGCTCTTTGGTCTGGGTTAAACACTTATTATAATCCATTTAATTATTGGTTTACATCTGCTGAGATACCTTCCTTTATATTAAAAAAAAAACTAAAATCTGGTAATAAATACTGCCTTGAGTTTTGGTTAACACATTGCGAAATATCAGACTATGCCACTGACGCCATAGAGGCAGCATTATCATCAGATAGTTTACCCATAAACATGGATTCCATAGGCTATTATTATCGAATATCGCAAAGGGGCAAAGGAATTATTACTGACACTTTGAATTGGACTAAAATACATGATACCATTATAGCCAATGGTATGGAAAAATATGTTCATATTGGTCGCTTCAGCAAATTTGACACTTCTAATGTTGATTTTACGGGCTCTTCATTTCCTATTATTAGCAAATCTTCAATTGCTTACTACCTCGATGACGTCACCCTCTACCCCTGCGACACAATAGCACCAAAGGCGGCGGCAGGCAATGACACTCTTATCTGCAAGGGAGATTCTGCTTATATTGGAGAACATAATTATGAGGATTATTATTATAGTTGGTGGCATGACAGTATTTGTGCTCCCAATGGCAGTACCGAAATACAAAGAGATGAGCATTGGGGCAAAATATGGGTTTCGCCCACAAAAAGCACTTGGTATTATGTGCAAGCTACAGATTTTAAATTTCATAAAACATTAGATAGTGTATTTGTAAAAGTACTGCCTTGTACTTGCATAAAAAAAGATACTACTTTATGCCAAGGAGAAACTTATGAAATAGGCAATGGCGATGCTTATTATAAAAACTTTGCATGGTGGCCTAATATTGATATTAACGACACCACAATTGCAGTGCCTATTGTAAAACCTATGAAAAGCCGCTGGTATTATGTAATAGCAGACGATACCATTGGTGGCAGCATTTACGATAGTGTATTTATTAGTGTAAAACATTGTAGCCCTACCATTAATGATACTACCATTTGCCTAGGCAAAGAAATAATAATTGGAAATAATAACCCTCTATATAAATCATGGATATGGTCGCCGGCAAACTACCTCGATAATCCTAGTTCGGCAACCCCTATGGCTAGCCCAACAAATGATATTACATATTATGTAAGTGCCATTGATACGCTAGGCAATGTTGATGAAGACACTATTACTGTCAGCGTTATTGACTGCGATACAACTATGGCATTATTTATTCCAAATGCTTTTACCCCAAATGCCGATGGGCTCAATGATGTATTTATTTACGGAAATAATGAACTTTTTACTGATATCAAAACCTTAATTTATAATCGCTGGGGTGAACTTGTCTACTCATCAAACACTTACGAACCTTGGAACGGCAAATTCAATGGCGAATTTGTACAGAACGGAATGTATATCTATTACATCACAGCAGTACTAAAATCAGGAGGCGAAACACAGGTATATAAGGGTAATGTGATGGTGTTGTATTAGTGCTTTATGACTATACTAAGTATCATCTCAAATTACTAATAGCAACTTCTAATTTCAGCATAGCATTTTCTACCACTGCTTTTGAAGTAGCAGCATTCATTCTAATATAACCATCACCTCCGCTACCAAATATTCGTCCTTGATTTATGGCAATTCCCACATCATTTATAAAAAAATCTGTCAGCTCTTTATGAGTCATTCCATATTCTTTCATATCAAACCAAAGCAAGTAAGTAGCTTCTGGTTTATGGACAAATATTTTGGGGATACGCTCATTTATAAAATCAATTACATAATTAATATTTCCCTCTACATAATCGAGCATCTCATCAAGCCATTCTGCCCCTTTTTTAGAATATGCTGCTTGTGTGGCTACATTTCCAAATATATTTCCCTGCCAAAGGTGAAAAGCATCAAGTTTCTTTTCGTATTTCTTATATAGTTTTGTATTTTGAATTACTACAAATGATGTGGAAAGCCCTGCAATATTGAAAGTCTTGCTAGGCGCCATAAAAACAAAAGAAATCTCAGCAGCTTTCTCAGAAATGGAACTTATTGGCAAATGTTTGTTTGGAGAGAAAACTATATCGGAATGAATTTCATCACTAATAATTTTAATACCATTATCATAACAAATATCCACTAGCTCACCTAGCTCCTCCTTACTCCACACCCGTCCAACTGGATTATGCGGGTTACTAATAATTATAGCTTTGGTCTTGGGAGTAATTATTGACTTCAAATTATCGAAATCCATAGTATAGTTACCATCTATTTCCTTCAGATTATTATTGAGCATAATACGCCCATTTTGTTTGATGGTAGTAAAAAATGGAAAGTAAACAGGAGTTTGTACTATAATTTCGTCACCAATTTCAGACACAGCTTCCATAGCCATCAACAAGCCCGGCACTACTCCAGGAGTAAAAGATATTTGCGTTGGCTCTATATCCCATTGGTGCCTGTTTTTTAGCCAATCCACAATAGTTATATTATAGCTTTCGTCACGAAAAGTATAACCCAATATTGGATGCTGTGCTCGCTTAGCGATAGCTTCAAAAATAAATGGTGGAGTATCAAAATCCATATCTGCAACCCACATAGGAATAAGGTCGTCCTTACCATAACGCTGTTTAAGTAAGTCGTATTTTACACTATTTGTTCCTCTGCGGTCGGTGATATTATCAAAACTATAATTATTCATCAGCATTATTTTAAAATGGAATAACAAATATCGTAAAAAATACTTATTAAATACAATCCAAATAATCGCTTCATATTTTCTAAAAAAACTAAGGAATAACTAGTCTATTATTATTTTCCGTTTCTAATATAACAGCTATTCTTTTTTATATATTTGCAATTCGAATGATAATAATGTAATAATAATTTAACATACTAGATATGAGTGCAATAATAAATATTCACGCAAGACAAATCCTTGATTCAAGAGGAAACCCAACTATAGAAGTTGATGTAATGACCGAAAGTGGCATTATAGGCCGCGCAGCAGTTCCTTCGGGAGCGTCAACAGGAGTTCACGAAGCGGTAGAATTACGCGATAATGATAAATCTGTATTTATGGGCAAAGGTGTGCTTCAAGCCATACACAATGTAAATACTGTGCTAAACGAAGCTCTAGTTGGAATGTATGTTACAGACCAAGTAGAGATTGATCGCAAAATGATTGAATTAGATGGTAGTAGCAATAAGGGTAATCTTGGTGCTAATGCAATTCTTGGTATTTCGATGGCTGTGGCTCGTGCTGCTTCTGAAGAAACTGGCCAACCACTATATCGTTATTTAGGTGGTGTTAATGCAAACACTCTTCCTATACCAATGATGAACATTCTTAATGGAGGATCGCATGCTGACAACTCTATCGATTTTCAAGAGTTTATGATTATGCCCGTTGGCGCAAAATCTTTCTCTGAGGCATTGAGAATGGGAACCGAAGTTTTCCATAATCTTAAATCTATTCTTAAAAAGAAAGGTCACTCTACAAATGTTGGAGATGAAGGTGGATTTGCACCTAACCTTGCATCAAATGATGAAGCTATACAAGTAGTAGTTGAGGCAATTGAGGCTGCTGGATATAAAGCTGGTAAAGATATTTATATTGCTCTTGACCCTGCATCTGCAGAATACTTTATTCCTGAAGAAAATGTTTACCACCTTAAATGGTCAACTGGCGAAAAACTTACTCCTGAGCAAATGGTTGACTTCTGGGCAGACTGGGTTGAAAAGTACCCTATCCTTTCTATTGAAGATGGCATGAGCGAAGATGATTGGGATGGTTGGAAACTAATGACTGAGCGTATGGGCGATAAAATACAACTGGTAGGCGACGATTTATTTGTAACAAATACTGAAAGATTAAGTAGAGGTATTGAAACAAATACTGCAAACTCTATTCTAATAAAAGTAAACCAGATTGGTACATTAACAGAGACTTTAAATGCTATTAGCATGGCAAATATTAATAAATACACATCTGTAATTTCTCACCGTAGTGGCGAAACCGAAGATGTATTTATTGCTCACCTTGCTGTAGCTATGAATACTGGTCTTATAAAAACAGGTTCAGCTAGCCGCTCGGATCGTATAGCAAAATATAATGAACTTCTTCGTATTGAGGAGGCTCTTGGCGATGATGCTCGTTATATTGGTAAGGATTTCAAATTTTTGAAATAATCTTAAATAAAATATAATGAAAAGGCAATATTTTAGTTAATATTGCCTTTTCTTATTTATATCACATAAAATTAAATTTTACTCTATTATGAATTCCATTAAAACATTATTGATTGTTAGTATTATAGCTATACTTGCTATTCTTTCTTCGTGTAATAACGAAAGTATAAAATCAAATAAAGCTGTAATTAAACTCGACTTTAAAGTAAGTGATAATATAAAACCTATTATTAAATCTACTTCTCCATTTCAACTGAATGCTGATACATTAACAGCTGATGCCAATGGCAAATTTATTTTTAATATAAAGATTAAAAGTCCAGCATATTACAATATCAGCTTTGAAGGTTTTCGACAAAGTTTTACTATATATATTAGACCTGGCGATTCTGTAATTGTTAATGCTCAGGATATAAGTAGTATTGCTAATACTCTTACTTTTAATGGTAACGCACCAGTTTATAACGATTATATTTATGAAGCAGAGCTAATATCTCGTCAGGCTAGTCAATCGCTAATGAATTTATTTAAATATGACGAAACCAGAGCAATGTTTTCAATAGATTCCATAAGGGCTATTCATGCTGATAATATTGCTTCTTTACAAAAAGGAAATGCAAATATTGACCCTTTCTTTCTTAAAATAGAAAAAGCTAGAGCTATATATGAGTGGGCAAAATTGCATAAACTATATCCTCTATATTTTAATTATATTAATAAATTAGATGATGAAAATGGTGTAAAACTATCACCAGAATATGATACTTACCTTGCAGAGGTAAACCTTAATGATGACGAACTAATTACATTACCTGCTTATATCGATTTTCTAAAAATTTACTTACAGGCAGATTATAACTTATACTATAATGATGATGAACTAGAAACTAAATATGGTTCTTATGCAAACTATCAGTTATATTCATACAATGAGAAAGTAGAGAGTAAAGAGATTAAATCTATTTTATCATACTCGTCTATAATGGACCAAGTAAACTATCAAGGTAAAAAGGAGAAAGATACATATTGGACACTTTTTGAAAGTTTATGTACTAATGAGATATTAAAATCCAATATTAACGTTGAATTATCGAAGTGGGCTCACCTTGATAAAGGGCAAGCAACTGAGGAAATAGAAATGAATGATATTGAAGGCAATAAAGTTCATTTTTCTGATTTCAAAGGCAAATGGATATATATCGACATTTGGGCAACATGGTGTAGTCCTTGTGTAAAAGAGATCCCTACTCTTAAAAACCTTGAAAAACAATTTCATGGTCAGAATATCGTATTTATGTCAATATCTGTTGACAAAACTGCAAAACCTTGGTTAGAAATGGTGAAAGATAAAGAGTTAAAAGGTATACAAGTATGGGCAGGACAAAACGAAACTATCAATACTTTTTATAAAGTTAATGGTATTCCTCGTTTTATGATTTTTGATCCTCAAGGAAATATTTATGATGCAAATGCTATACGCCCTAGTATGGGAATGGATAAAGTTATAGAAGAATTATTGAAGAAATAAAGATATTAAACTCAATGCAAAAGCAACATTAGTTAAGTACTAATGTTGCTTTTTAAGATTCAATTAATAATTATCGACAAAAAGAAACAGCAATACAGAGTATAATCTAAAACAGTAATGACCGAAAACTTCCTCTATTATATTTGGCAATACAAAAATTATGACGGCTCTCTCACTACGGTAGATGGTTCAAATATTAAGGTATTAAAAGCTGGAATTCTAAATACAAATTCCGGCCCTGATTTTTCGGAGGCAAAACTCATTATTGGCGATACACAATGGAATGGAAATGTAGAAATGCATATAAACTCCTCCGATTGGATTAAGCATAAACATAACGAAGATTCGGCATACGATTCGGTAATACTGCATGTGGTTTATAACCACGATATGGAAATCACTACCAAGGGAGGCAATAAGTTAGAAGTGCTGGAACTTAAGGGTAAATTTAAGCTAAGCCTATATGCGAAATATAAGAATTTGCTATCTTCAAGAGAGTGGATTCCTTGTGCCAAACAATTAAAATCGGTGGATAGTTTTATTAGTAATGCATGGTTAGAGAGACTACTTATTGAACGATTAGAGCATAAAACTGAACTTATAGAACAACAGCTAATAAAGAATCAGAACAATTGGGAAGAGACCTTTTATATAGCTCTAGCTCGCAATTTTGGATTTAATATAAACGCTGATCCTTTTGAGCAACTTGCGCAAAGCACATCTTTGAATACACTTGCCAAGTATAAAGACAATCTTTTTCAGCTAGAAGCAATTCTTTTTGGGCAATCCTCGCTTATTAATCCAAATATTAACGACGACTATTGTAAAACTCTGCTGAAGGAGTACAAATTTCTGAAAAACAAACATAATCTACAATCTGTATATTCATATCAATGGAAGTTTATGAGAATGCGACCTGTGAATTTTCCTAGTATAAGAATTGCACAGTTTGCAGGCCTTATTCATAAATCATCACATCTATTTTCCAAAATAATATCCATAGAAAAATTATCTGAACTTCAGAAGTTATTTGAAATAGAAACTTCAGAATATTGGAATACACATTATGTATTGGGGAAAGAAGCAAAGAAAACAAAGAAATCTTTTGGCAAAAGTTCTTTTGATTTAATACTTATTAATACAATTATTCCATTTCTATTTGTATATGCAAATCATAATGGCGATAATGAATTAAAGAATAGAGCATTAAACTTTCTTCAGCAAACTAGTCCTGAAAGTAATTCAATAGTAAAAAGATATGGGCAAAGTGGATTAAAAGCAAATGATGCTGCTCAGAGCCAAGCATTAATCGAATTGAAAAATAACTATTGTAGTTATATTAAGTGCTTACAATGCAATATTGGATTACATCTAATAAAATAAAACTATCTATTCAAGCTTAAGCATTTTTTTCATCTGATAAATCTGTTCAGGATTTCCTAAAACAAATAATTTTGAGCCAGCTTCTATCATAGTATCAGGAGTAGGATTTGTAATAATTACTCCATTTGCAGTTTTAAAGCCAATAATATTTGCTCCACTATTGGTTCTAACTCCAAGTTCAAATATTGTATGATTAAGCAAATCTTTTGGCAAAGCACCACATTCAATTTCCACAAGGTTAGTATCAGCCTCTCCACTAAGCGATATCTGATCAAGAAAGCGCACCACATCAACAGAGCTAACCATGGCAGCCATATGCGACCCTCCAACATACTCAGGCATCACAACCTCATCAGCCCCCGCAATAAGAAGTTTCTTTTCTGCCGAATCGCTAGTTGCACGAGTTATTATCTGAATACTAGGATTTAAAGACCTTGCTGTAATAGTAACAAATAGGTTATCAGCATCCAGTGGTAGAGTTAGAATAATAGATTTTGCTTTAGAGATTCCTGCTTCCTTCAAAATCTCATCCTCAGTTGCATCACCTTCTATAAATTCAACCTTTTTCTCTAAACTATTAAGTATCAAATCATGAGCTTTTTCAACAACAACAAATTGCTCATTTGTTTTTAGAAGCTCCTCAGCTGCTTGCGATCCATTACGGCCAAATCCCACTAATATTGTATGATCTTTCATATTCTTCATAATATTTTTGTGTCGATAGTTATTAATAATATTGCTCATACCTCCTTCTACAAAATGCGATGTAATAACAGATATTGCATAAGCAAAACCTGTCCATCCAATCATTATAAGCACTATTGTAAATACCTTTCCTTCAATAGTAGTAATCATTACATCGCTATAACCAACCGTAGAAATGGTAATAATACTTAAGTATAGTGCATTAATAAAGTCTAAATCCTCTAAGATAATAAAACCGCTTGTGCCAATGGCTATTACAATAAGCATTAATATACTTGCATATCTTAGCTTTGCATATCTAGCAATTTGTCCATATTTATTTACCATCTGATATTGATTTTATTAAGGAAGTAAAATTACGAAAAATACCAATCATATATATCAGAATATTTTATATTTTAGTGGATTAATAATTAACTTTAAATTATGTTTTGGATTCTTATTATTGGGATAGTTGTAATTGCATTAGCATTTATTCTTGCTGAGGTGCTATTTGTTCCTGGTGGGATACTAGGCATATTAGGTGGAGCATTACTTATTTATGCAATTTATCTACCTTATTCCGAAGGTTATACTACTGAAGCACATATCAATACAACAATAATATTTCTTGTACTTACGGCCTCGCTTTTCACAATTATTAAACAGAAAGCATGGAAAAGAGTTGAGCTCAAAACCAATATTAACTCTTCGGTAAAGGATGATTTTAGAACTATAGTATCAGTTGGTGAAACGGGTATTACTATTTCTCGCCTTACTCCACTTGGCACCGTTAGAATTGCAAATAAAACCCTTGAAGCTAAATCCGATGTAGGATTTATTGATCCTAAAACTGAAATTGAAATAATAAACATCAATAGAAATGAAATAATAGTTAAACCATTAAACAAATAATATGAATATGATTTTATTAATACTCGCCCAGTCTTTAACAGGCTTAGCAATATTTTTTGTAATTGGCATTATTGCACTTTTACTCTTATTTTATATAATCCCTGTTAACCTATGGTTTCAGGCGGCTGTATCAGGAGTTCAGGTAAGCCTACTTCAACTAATAATTATGCGATTCAGAAAAGTTCCACCGGGAGCTATTGTACTTGCAATGATTACTTCCAAAAAAGCCGGAATAGATATTACTCGAGATGAACTGGAAGCACACTTTTTGGCAGGAGGAAATATTAAGCTTGTAGTTAACGCACTAATATCTGCCGATAAAGCAAATATGAACCTCACTTTCAATACTGCTACAGCTATTGACTTAGCCGGAAGAGACGTATTAGAGGCCGTACAAATGTCGGTAAATCCTAAAGTAATAAACACTCCTCCAGTAACCGCTGTTGCAAAGGATGGTATTCAGTTAATTGCTAAAGCAAGAGTAACTGTAAGAGCTAATATCGAACAACTTGTTGGTGGTGCTGGTGAAGATACTGTACTAGCCCGTATTGGGGAGGGTGTTGTTAGTTCTATTGGTTCATCAGAAAATCATAAAAAAGTACTTGAAAATCCTGATGTAATTTCTAAATTAGTATTAGAAAAAGGACTTGATGCAGGAACGGCTTTTCAAATTTTATCAATTGATATAGCCGATATAGATATAGGGAAAAATATTGGTGCTGCTCTTCAAATGGATCAAGCAGAAGCTGATAAAAATATTGCTCAGGCTAAAGCTGAAGAGCGTAGAGCCATGGCTGTAGCTTTGGAGCAGGAGATGAAAGCAAAAGCACAAGAAGCACGAGCAAAAGTAATTGAAGCTGAGGCTCAAATACCAATGGCAATGGCTGAGTCTTTCCGATCAGGAAATATGGGAATTATGGATTATTATAAATTCAAAAATATCCAGGCTGATACTAGCATGCGCGACTCAATTGCTAAACCTAAGGATAGACCAAAACCTTTAAAATAAAATCTTGAAAAAGAGGCACAAAAAAAGAGAGCATTTCTAACGAAATGCTCTCTTTTCTTTTATATAAAAATAATTTTATTATCCTACAGTACTAATTTTTTCAAGTAGTGGTTGGTTAAGAATCTCAATTTTCTTTCCTTTTGTAGCAATTATTTTATCAGTTTTAAAATCCTTAATAATTCTAATAACACTTTCTGGAGCCATACCCGTAAGAGCTGCTAAATCTTTTCTACTCAACGGTAGGTCAAATTTCTGTGCCCTAAATACATTCTTGCTTAGGCAAAGCAAAATATCAGCAAATCTTCCATGAAGTTGCTTCTGAGTCAAGGAAAAGAATCTATCGTATGTAATTAACGAATTATTAGTAATTACTTTATACATCTCTGCATTAAAAGTATGATTCTGCTTCAGCAATTGACGAATTGCACTTATATCAATAAAACAAATTGTAGAATCCTCTAGAGCAGTTACTGTATATGGGTGATAATCGTAACCATAAATATTCTCAGTACCAATAAAGTGATTTTTTGTTTTAACACACAATATAAGATTGTTGTCTCCACTATTAACTCCAATTTTAACTAAGCCTTCCTTTAAATAAAGAATATCTGTTGCTTTTGTACCTTGCTTAACTATAGTTTCGCCTTTGGTAAACTGAATCTCAGTACGATTGTTTTCGAGAAGCATTTTCTCTTCATCAGTCAGCACCTTGAAGCAGTTATTCGTATCATTACCATCCTCGCAATGACTTATATGTGATAAAATTGTCATATATATCTTTTTCGTATTTCGAATTGTAAAAATATATAATTTTTCAACATAAATAATGACGAATATCAGTATAAATACAAATTTAAATTATAATCGTATCTTGTTGATTACTAGCTCTAAAGATGATATTTTTCGCTTTTTATACTATTTAGCACAAAATAACTCGCATTTTATATGACAAAAAGAAGCATAGTTAAGCTCCAAACTATTAACAGAAACACTATTTACCTGAGTAAGGGATTCTATTAATAATAGATCGGCCTAATGTTAACTCATCAATATACTCAAGCTCATCCCCAACCGAAACGCCCCTTGCAATAGATGTAATTGACTTTACCAAATTTGATAGTTTTTTGTATAAATAGAAATTAGTAGTATCGCCCTCAATTGTTGTTGGCAAGGCAAGAATAATTTCTTCAATATTATCAATCTCAACTCGTTGTATCAAGCTTTCAATATTCAAATCAGCAGGAGACACACCATCCATTGGAGAAATTACACCATTAAGAATATGGTAAGTCCCATTATACTGCATTGTATTCTCAACCGATAATACATCTTGTATATTTTCGACAACACATATCTGCGTATGAACTCTCTTTATTCCATTACAAATCTCACAAACATCACTTTCAGAAATATTATGACATTTTTTGCAGAAGTTAATATTCTCACGCAGGTCTATTATCGAGTTTCCAAGTGAAATAGCATATTCAGGCTTTTGCTTAAGCAAATGTATTGACAATCGTAATGCAGTTTTCTTACCTATTCCTGGTAATTTTGAAAATTCGGCAACACAACGTTTTAATAAAACTGAGGATATTTGATCCATTATTTAATTTTTATTTTATTATCAAGCTACAAAAATAATATATTTTGATTTGATTACTCTTTTTCCTGATATTCAATTCTGATTTAATAATTGTCTATTTCTCAGGAAAATAACATAAGCAGTATATCTATTTATGGATTTAGAGGTCTATCCTCAAAGCCTAGCATATAAGTTTTGCTTCCATTATATAGAGAATCCAATGATTTTTGAGTTAATCCTATAAATGGTCGATAATTATTAAATCTACTAGAAAATAATCCTATTCCGTTACTAATATTAGAAAAAGCAGGGCGCTCTTGCACTATAGATGTAGAAGGTTCGTTCACGTCCAAGTAAATTGAGAAATCCTCGTGGGCAACAGTAATTACATACTGAACACTATCAGAATACCTTTTCATACCAGCTTCTGGCAATTCTAGATTTGCAGCAAGCATATCATAAAAGGCGTATCCATTATATTGCACTTGTAACTTCTCTGTTCCATCAGTTTTATCAGATTTTATGCTAGGCATCACCCAATCAACCGAATGTGGAATCATTGTTCCATCAGATAATACATCTGTATAAAAATAGCGTACAGTAAGCTGGTATAACTTCCCATTCTCCGCAGAATGCCATTCTACAGTTTTAGGATAGGAGCTACTAAAATCAATAGACTTAATTAAGGAGATGGGTTTTACAATACTAAAATCCTTAACAAGTCTTGTATTTGCTTCTACAATATTTCCTGTTACTAAATTCTTTACTTTCAAGTGATATTCATAATTTGGCGATAATTTCTCTCCTTTTGCCGTAGCATATACAATTTGATCTGGCGCATAAAAATCTCCCGTATCCTTATTCGTAATCATTACTGTATCAAGATTTATATCCTTAATAAAAGTGCCATTATCATTATACACTTCTATAAACATCTTAATATCACTAGGATTATATTGTGAGTTATCAATTTCTTTAGCGGCAATATATACGTTACCCTGCGTTTGAAATGCTTTTGTTAGCTTCACAAAATGCTGAGTTTCTGACATATCAAGCAAGCCATAAACAACACTTATCTCTTTGTATTCATCATTTATATCAACATCATTTTTACAGGAAGTAGCAAAAGCTACAACTATAAAGGCCAATAGAAATATCTTGAATATTATTTTATTCATCAATAATATATTTAAATTTAATAGCTGCGAAAATAACACATTTTTCACTAGAAAAAAGCATTAGTTCACCACCCTTTTTTCAAACAAAACTATGTTAGTAAAATCAAAAATAATAAATATTAAACATGAGCTATATTTAAATAATTTTACAATAATTCAAATTAGATATTTTTGAAATTTATTTATTAGCATGAACGAGATAATAACAAGCTATATTTCAAATAGTTTTTACATAATTAGTGGCATTCAAATACTATTTTATTTAGTAGTATTTGGAAGGTTAGTTTTCTTTAATAAGGAGACGAAGGCTAATACCTACACTAATGAAGAGGCTGTAAGCGTTGTAATTGTCGCTCGTAACGAATATCTAAATCTAAAACGTTTCTTACCGAAAATTCTTAATCAAAACTACCCTGATTTTGAAGTTGTATTAGTAAATCACTCATCTACTGATGACACTAATTTCCTAATTAAAGAACTACAACAAGAATTTCCACAACTGAAGTACGTAGAGATTAAGCAAGATATTAATTTCTTTCAGGGCAAGAAATTCCCACTCTCCATGGGAATAAAATCGGCAAAAAACGATTTATTATTATTTACCGATGCCGACTGCAGCCCTGATAGCGAGAATTGGATTTCGGAAATGGTTTTGGCATATAAAGAAGACACAGAAATTGTATTATCATATGGAGCCTATAAAACAGAAAGTGGATTTCTAAATAAAATTATTCGCTACGATACCATAAGAGTTGCAATAGCATACCTTTCGTTTGCTAAATGGAGGATTCCTTATATGGGAGTTGGGCGCAATTTATCATACCGAAAAGAATTATTCTACAAACAAAAAGGCTTTATGTCGCATTACAAAATAGCCTCTGGCGACGATGATCTTTTTGTAAACAAAGCTGCAACAAGAAGAAATTGTGAGATAATTCTTAATGAAAAATCCAAAACTATTAGTATTCCAGAAAATAATTTCAGCAATTGGATTAACCAAAAAAGAAGGCATCTGTCCACAGGGACTAATTATAAAAATGTTCACCTTTTGCTATTAGGAATACTAGAACTAAGTACAATACTCTTTTATATTCTTGGAATAACCACCTTAATATTAAGCCCTTTTAATATAATTGCACTATCATTATTATCTATAAGAACTGCTTTGATGCTTATTATTTTCAAAAAATTCATGATAATAACAAATGAACGTAAATTATTATTACTTTTACCTTTACTAGAAATTATTATTATAACACTTATGCCGATATTAAACCTATCGAATTTGCTAATAAAACAGCGCAAATGGAAATAAATCCTAATTTTACTGACAAAGCAAGACGCGATTACCATCTAATACGCGCCGCTTTAGATAAAAATGACAGGAATGCCTATGCCGAGTTATTATCAAATTATAGGGATTCTATTTATTATATGCTACTAAAGATGACTAGTAATAGTAGCGATGCTGAGGATTTAACAATAGAGGCGTTTGGCAAAGCATTTAAAAAACTTGACCAATATGCTCCAAATTATGCTTTTAGTACATGGCTTTTCAAAATAGCTACTAATAACTGTATCGATTTTATGCGACGCAAAAAGCAATACACCTACTCTTTGGACAAAGATTACCAGGGTGAAGAAGGAACATCTATGGCAAATCAGATTCCTGCAGATACTCTAGACCCTGAGGAGGAACTTATAAAAAGTCAGAAAATAACAATAATGCGCACTTTAGTAACACGATTAAAACCACACTATAGAGTTTTAATAGAATTGCGTTATTTTAAAGAATACTCCTACGAAGAAATATCTAGCGAACTAAATTTGCCATTAGGTACAGTTAAAGCCAAGCTTTTTAGGGCTCGCGACCTTCTTAATAATATACTTCTAAAAACTCAGACTGGAGTATAAATTTTACATATTACCAAATCGTCTTTCCTAAGAATTCTTATTATCATTTTTTATTAAAATCACTTAATTATTAGTGAAGTAAAAGATTACTTTTGCACTTTCTTTTAATAAAAAGAACAATAACAACCTTTATTGTCTGCTACTACATTCAAACTGGCAATAAAAACGCAATTTTACAAAAATGGCAAAATATTCAAAAGAGATAAACCGCAGACGAACATTTGGTATTGTATCACACCCTGATGCTGGTAAAACAACATTAACGGAAAAATTATTACTATTTGGTGGAGCAATAAATGAGGCTGGTGCTGTAAAAAGCAATAAGATAAAAAAAGGTGCTACTTCTGACTGGATGGAAATTGAACGTCAGAGAGGTATTTCTGTTGCCACTTCGGTAATGGGATTTGATTATAAAGACCATAAAATCAATATTCTTGATACTCCTGGTCACCAAGATTTTGCGGAAGATACTTTCCGTACTCTTACTGCTGTAGATTCTGTAATTATTCTTATTGATGGAGCCAAGGGAGTGGAGCCACAAACAAAAAAACTTATGCAGGTTTGCCGAATGCGAAAAACTCCTGTAATAGTCTTTATTAATAAAATGGACCGCCCTTCGCAAGATCCATTTGATTTATTAGATGAAGTAGAGGCTCAACTTGAAATTAAGGTTCGCCCATTGAGTTGGCCAATAAATGATGGTCCCGAATTTAAGGGAGTTTATAATATTTACGAAGAGAAACTTGTACTTTTTAATGCTCATGAGAAACTTAAGGAGAGCAATTCTGTAGAATTTACCGATATTAACGACCCTGAATTAGAAGAATATATTGGAGAAGATGCAATACAACTGCGCGACGATATAGAGCTTATAGAAGGTGTTTACTCTAAATTTAATACCGAGGAATATCGTAAAGCTACTGTTGCCCCAGTATTTTTTGGTAGTGCATTGAGCAATTTTGGAGTAAAAGAACTTCTTGATTGCTTTATTGAGATTGCCCCTTCGCCACTTCCTGTGGCAACTGAAGAAAGAATTATTGATGCTGAAGAGGAAAAGTTTACTGGATTTGTATTCAAAATACATGCTAATATGGATCCAAACCACCGCGATAGAATAGCATTTTTAAAAGTCTGCTCTGGCAAATTTGAAAGAAATACGAATTACTTACACGTAAGAAATAATAAGAATATAAAATTTTCGAGCCCAACTGCATTTATGGCTTCTAAAAAATCCATAATTGATGAAGCTTACCCTGGCGATATTGTTGGACTTCATGATACTGGTAATTTCAAAATTGGCGATACTCTAACTTCTGGCGAAAAACTTAATTTTAAAGGAATACCTAGCTTCTCTCCTGAGCTATTTAAGTATATAGAAAATGCTGACCCAATGAAATCTAAGCAGTTAGCCAAAGGCATAGAGCAACTAATGGACGAAGGTGTTGCTCAGCTATTTACAGGAAGAGCCAGTACTCGAAAAATAATTGGTACCGTTGGTGCTCTGCAGTTTGAGGTTATTCAGTATCGCCTACTACATGAGTATAATGCCACTTGCCGCTACGAAGGAATTAGGCTTTATAAAACTGTATGGGTAACTAGTAGTAATAAGGCGAAACTTGACGAGTTTATTGAAAGAAAATATCAGCAGATGGCTTTTGATAAAGAAGGAAGAGATGTGTTTTTGGCAGACTCTCCTTACTCCTTAGAAATGGCACAAAGCAAGTTTCCTGAGATTAGCTTTCACTTTACTTCGGAGTTTTAGTAAAGGAGAAGGGTGAATAGTGAAGAGAGAAGTAATCAATAATTGAGAATTTTAATCTAATTTAATAAAGCACGAAATCACCTTTAATTATTAAATGAAAAAGGAAATTATAATAACTTTTTCAAAATATATCGAAACAACGAATTACAAATAACAAACAATAAACAATTTTAGCTTTTGTTAAAAAGTTAGGTCTTTTTGATTTAATAAGCGCACATATATTTTCTAAATTTGTCTCATGGATAATAATACGAATTTCAATAAGGTAAGTAATTACAAAAAAAACAGGCAAGGTTCTTATAATCAAACTAATGCTGGCTTAGAATACGGAAAAATACCACCACAGGCATTAGACCTTGAGGAGGCCGTTCTGGGAGCTATGATGCTTGAGCAATATGCTATAAACAAGGTTATAGACATTCTACAACCTGATATGTTTTATAAGCAAGCACACCTTCACCTTTTTGAAGCAATTAAAAGTTTATTCTCCAAGTCGGAGCCCATCGATATTCTTACTGTAAATAAAGAATTAAGTAGTCAAGGCAATCTTGATATTGTTGGTGGCAGTTTCTATATTATGAAGCTTACCGACAAAGTATCCTCTGCAGCAAATGTAGAATTTCATGCTAGAATAATTCAGCAAAAATATATCCAAAGGGAACTAATCCGCATTTCATCGGAGATAATAAAAGCTGCTTTTGAAGAAACTACTGATGTTCTAGACCTATTGGACAAAGCCGAAACAAACCTTTTCACCATTGCAGAGAACAACCTTCGCCGTTCGGCTTCCAATATGGAAGATGTGATAAAACTAGCTATTAATAAAATTGAAGACGCTGCAAAACAAGAAGGAGATATTAGTGGAATTCCTAGTGGGTTTCATAAATTGGATAATCTTACTTCGGGATGGCAACCTTCTGACTTAATAGTTTTGGCAGCTAGACCAGGTATGGGTAAAACCGCCTTTGTGCTTAGTCTTGCAAGGAATATTGCAGTAGATTATGGTAGAGCAGTTGCAGTTTTCTCGCTGGAAATGGCTGCGGTACAACTAGTAACACGACTTATTTCTTCAGAAACACAAATAAGTGGTGATAAACTTAGGAAAGGTTCTCTTGATACTAATGAGTGGGCGCAACTATCAGAAAGAATTAGTGGCTTATCAAAAGCCAAACTTTATATTGACGACACCCCTGCCCTATCAATTTTTGAACTTAGAGCAAAAAGTAGAAGACTGAAATCGCAACACAATATACAAATGGTAATTATTGATTACCTACAGCTAATGACTGCTGGCGGTGATGGCAGTGGTAATCGTGAACAAGAGATTTCACTTATTTCACGCTCACTAAAAGCTCTTGCTAAAGAGCTCGAACTTCCAGTAATAGCATTATCTCAGCTTAGTAGAAATGTAGAAACTCGTGGTGGAACAAAGCGTCCAATGCTTTCTGACCTTCGTGAATCAGGAGCTATTGAGCAAGATGCAGATATGGTTTGCTTCCTTTATCGCCCAGAGTATTATAAGATTGAAGTTAATGAAAATAATGAGCCTTATCCTCCAGGTTATACAGAGCTTATTGTTGCCAAACATAGAAATGGTGCACTGGAAGATATTCCAATGAAATTTGAACATAATTATGCAAAATTTGTAAATCTTACCGAATCCTTTGGTGACGACTTTGATGATGGAATGATGCCTAATAATAATTTTGACGCACCTCCTACTATTATTGGTTCAAAAATGAATGACGATACAGAATTTGGGAATCATGGTGACGACACAAACATATTTTAAATTATAAAACCACTTAATATGTTTCGAGCATTAAGGCTTTTATCCATTGTATTTTTTCTACTCATAACTATATTGGGAACAGCATCATACATACTGATTCCTATGGATGAGCAAGGGCAAAAGAATCACCTTAAAGCCTATGGGATTGCATATAAAGCTCTTGAAAAAACTATAGCCGTAGATTGGCTTTTGAATTATAGAGGTGGTAGTTTTATGATGCCCTATGATGCCGATATTGAGAATACCTGCAAAATTAGAGGCGTAAGCTACCAAATAATTAGCAACGGACAAAGCACTACTATTATATCAGAAATTGCTGATCCAACAATAAATATGGATGTTGTAAAACTCCAAAAAGTCCCTAAAATAGCTGTTTATTCTCCTCCAAATCAACAACCATGGGACGATGCCGTAACAATGGTTTTGACTTATGCTGAAATTCCTTACGATATTATTTACGATGAGGAAGTACTCAACGGAAAGTTGCTACTTTACGATTGGCTACACCTCCACCATGAGGATTTTACTGGGCAGTATGGTAAATTTTGGGCGAGATATAAAACCCAAGCTTGGTATCAAGAGCAGGTAAGAGTATCGTTAGAAACTGCCAATAGATTTGGTTATAGTAAAACTTCTCAGCTAAAGCTTGCTGTTGCAAAAAAGATTAGAGATTTTGTAATTGGAGGAGGCTTTCTTTTTGCTATGTGCTCTGCTCCCGATAGCTATGATGTTGCATTGGCTGCCGAAGGTGTTGATATTTGTTCTACACCATTCGACGGTGACCCAATGAACCCTAATGCTCAACAGCTATTAGATTATAATAAAAGTTTTGCTTTTAAGGATTTTACAATTAGTAAAAACCCCTACGAATACGAAATATCTTCGATAGATATAAAGGCAACACAAAGAATGCGCACAGTAAAAGAGAATAATGATTTTTTCACTTTATTTGATTTCTCTGCCAAATGGGATCCAGTGCCTACAATGCTCTGTCAGAATCATAGCCAAGTAATTAAAAGTTTTTATGGACAAACTACTGCTTTCGAGAAAAAATATTTAAAATCTAGCACATTAGTTTTGGGGCAGAATAAAGCCCTTGGAGAGGCAAAATATATACATGGTGAACAAGGAAAAGGAACATGGACATTCTATGGAGGTCACGATCCTGAAGATTATAGACACCTTGTTGGTGACCCTAAAACCGACCTTAGCCTCTGCCCAAATTCGCCAGGATATAGACTTATATTGAATAATATACTATTTCCTGCTGCTAAGAAAAAGAAGAGGAAGACTTGATCTATTTGTTGTTTGTTGTTTGTCTTTTAAAAATTATCACTACTTTCGTTGATTAACACGATAATATTTAACGAACACTAATTTATTAATCTAAAAACCTTTTCATGAAAAAAATCTTTATTCTTTTATTTGTAGTATTTAGTAGTGCTCTTACCTTTGCACAATACTCCCAAAATTTTGACACACTTACACATGGCGACTACATTGGCGTTAGTGATAATGCATGGAGCACATGGAGTGGAACAACAGGAGGTAGCGAGGATGCTAAAGTTGACAGCAATCAAGCGGCAAGCCCTAATAATTCAATTTACTTTATGTCAACTTCCTCCAGTGGTGGTCCTCAAGATGCTGTTCTTGATTTTGGAGGGGCATATAATACAGGAAACTTCGAATTTATTCAAAACATCTATATCCCAAATAATAAAGGAGCATATTTTAATTTTCAAGCAGAATCTACAATTGGTACTACTTGGGCATTAAATTGTTACTTTATTAATGACAGCACAATATATATTGATGATTCAAAAACCCTTCATCTTAACGCAAAATACCCTGTTGCAACTTGGTTTGAATTTAAGTTAAAAATCAATCTAAATACTAATACTTGGGAACTATACATTGACAATATTTTGAAAAGTACATGGCAAAATTATGTTAATAAAATTGCTTCTATAGATTACTACCCATTGTGTAGTTCCGATTTAGGAGGAAATGATCAGGCAGAATTTTGGATTGATGATGTTTCCTATACCCATACCCCTTATACTCTACCTGCAAAAAATGCTGGTGTTGTATCTGTATCTTTTGATGGACCAGAGATAGTTGGAGGGAGCCAGTTTCCAGTTGTAAAAGTTCGTAATTTAGGCACTACCACCATTACAGCATTTGACATTGAGTTTGACTATAATGGCATTCAATATCAAAAAAGTGTAACTGGTTTAACTCTTGCATCTTTGGCTATAGAAGAGGTTATAATGAACACTCCAATACCTATTGATGTTAGTGCTACTATTCTTGCTGCTACCATAAAGGCGGTAAATGGAACTACTGGTGATGATGATAATACAGATGATAGTAAAACATACACTTTTGCACCAATAATACCCGCTGCAGGTAAAATGGTAATTGTAGAAGAAGCTACAGGAACTTGGTGCGGTTGGTGTCCACGTGGTGCTGTTGCCTTAGAATTTTTAGCAAAAGATTATCATGGTTTTGCTCAAGGTATTGCTGTTCATAATGGCGATCCAATGACAGATTCCACTTATAATGCAGGTATAGGAGGTCTAATATCTGGCTATCCTAGTGCTTTGGTAAACAGAGGTAATGATGTCAACCCTTCTACTATTTGGAGCTATGTGAATGTCGCATTAGCCACTCCTCCAACAGCATTCTTAATAAATGGCGCTCAAATTACAGGAAACCAACTTGATATTTCTATTACTGCAGATTTTAAAGCTATCGCCAATAACAACTGGAAATTAGCTTGTGTAATAGTTGAAGACAGTGTTACAGGCACCTCTTCTGGGTATAACCAATCCAATTCGTATAGCGGTGGTGGAAGTGGTGATTTAATTATGCCTGACGGTACTAATTGGGCAAACCTTCCAGGTAGTGTTCCCGCTTCGCAAATGGTATACAACCATGTAGCTAGAGCTATAAGCCCCGGATTTGAAGGTTATGATAATAGCTTCCCTACTAGTGTAGCTATCGGAGACACACATACATTAAACTTTACATTTATCCTTGATTCTTCTTGGGACACTTCAAAGGTTCATATCGTTGGTATGTTAATGAAACCAGATGGATCAATAGATAATGGTTCAAGTACAAGTATAGCTGACGCAGTTTCTAATGGTTTTGTTGCTGGTACACCAGTAAGTATAACAAAGTACTTAGTAAAAAGTAAAATGAATTTATACCCAAATCCAGTTATGGATAATTTTACTATAGACTTAGCAGACAATTATACAAATGTAAATATTGAAATAAGAAACAGCTTAGGTCAAATTGTACATTCTCAGGAATATAAAAATCCAGATGCACAATTACAAATTTCATTTGAAGGAAAACCTGGCGTTTACTTTGTAAGTGTTATTACAGATAAAAGTAGTACGGAGGTATTCACTATTGTTAAAATCTAATTTTAGTATTAATAAATTCATATTAAAAAACAAAAGCCAACGATAAATATCGTTGGCTTTTGCATTTATCATAAGTAATTAAAAGAATAATTTAAAATGTTGCGATAGAATTTCACTACATGCTTTTAGTTTAATTTATGATATTATTTCTTTAATATTTCATTCAATTTAGATTTAAGTCTTTCGAATGATTCTTCATCAAAACCCAATTCCACATACGCTATATTACCATCCAAATCGATAATATACATACTTGGGTATCCATTTATTTTATACTGCTTATCAACCTCTGGTTGAGTTAGAATAATATTATAACTTATTTCTCTTTTGCTCAAAAACTTATCAAGATTCTTAATACTTCGAGCTTGATTGTCAACAGAATTCAGTCCAAATATTATAAAATTATCATCCTTACTATTGGCATATAGTTCCGATAAAGATGGTATTGCCTTTACACAAGGAGGACAGTGAGTATACCAAAAATCTATTAGAATCACTTTTTTGCCAATATAATCTTCTAGCTTAAATCCTTTGTCAGTACCATAAAATTTGCCGTCGAATAAAGGAGCTTTATCACCAATATGCAGCATTCTTTCCAAAGCAGTTATCTCTGAATTATTATCTCTATCCTCTAAAGGATTATTCTCTATTAATGCTTTATGCTTAGCCTTTAAAGTATCAATATTTGCTTTCTCAAATTCCACATTGGAGAAGGTTAATTCATTAATATAAGTACTTTTATTATCCTTTATAGCCAAAGTTATTTTTAATGGAAAATTATTCTCATTATCAAAAATATATGTAATGGTTTTTGTTTTACCATCCTTTGTTTCAGGAAACTCAATTCTAACTTCCATACATTCTTTTCCCGTATAGTTATAACTTTTCATCGCCAATATATTATTGGAATCAAGCATTTGTTCGGTAAGAATATTAGGTTTTAAAAAAATATCCATAAAATCATTATCACCAATAATACTCTCGGTATAATTTGGATATAATACACTTATATGCTTTGGAGGAATACTAAGGTAGAAATCTCCTTTATCCAAAATCATATTATAAGGTCGGTAATTATTATCTGCCCAAATATAAGCACCACGCGAGCTATCAACGTCATCACGACATATCCAAACTTCATAAGGTGTAGTGGTAGAATCTGCCCCATCAGAATAATAATACAGCTCATCAACTTTATAATGCACCGACTTATGATCCAACATATAACTTAGATCAACACCACTAAGATTATCAAGTGAATCAATGGTGGCTAGCGGTGGCTTAGAATCATTTGTACAGCTAATAAATATAGATATTAGCAAAACTAAAATTGAAATAGATTTAATTTTCATTATGTGTGCTATTTGTTATTTATTTAATGGCTCAAAAGTAGGGAAATTTTTATAAAAACATTTTTAAGGTAAAAACAAAATTCGTTAGAATTTTCATACAAAGATTCAAAATTATTGGCAGTAATGTCTATTTTAGAACATTAGTCGATATTATTTTGATGGTTGTAGCTAAAATTGAATAATAATTCAATTGCATGTTTGTAAGGTCTGATTCAAAACTGTTATTATTGTTTATCAATCATTTGAAGTCAGGACATAATTATCTATTTAAATCTGTAACTTTGTATCCTTATGAAAATAAAATTCACCAAAGAAGAAAAATATCGAATTTTAAGAAAACTAACGCCCAAATTATGAAAATACAATACGCATCAGATTTACATATAGAATTTCCTGAAAACAAGGAATATCTTAAGCGACATCCTTTAAAACCTGTGGGCGATATTCTTGTATTGGCTGGTGATATTGTTCCTTTTGCCGTAATGGATAAACATGAAGATTTCTTTAAATATCTATCTGATAATATTGAAGACACTTATTGGATTCCTGGTAACCACGAATACTATCATTTTGATATAGCAAAAAAGAGTGGCAGTTTTCATGAAAAAATAAGAGATAATATACACTTATTAAACAATACCGTTATTAATAAGAATGGTGTGGATTTAATTTTTTCTACAATGTGGACACAAATAAGCCCTGATAAGCAATGGGCTATAGAAAGAGGTATGAATGACTTTTATGTAATTGCGAATAATGGACATAAGTTTACTGCAGCAATATACAATCAGCTACATAGAGAAAGTCTTAAGTTTATACAAAATGCTTTAATTAATAAGACAAATAAAAGTGTGGTTATAAGTCACCACTTACCTACCTTTATGAATTATCCTGAAAAATATAAAAATAGCGTTCTTAATGAGGGCTTTGCAGTTGAGCTATTCGACCTTATAGAAAGCAATGGTCCTGATGCGTGGATATATGGGCATACACATGGAAACACATCCGACTTTACAATAGGCAAAACACAGTTATTGACCAATCAGATGGGATATGTGAAGTATAGAGAACATAGTAAATTTTCATATAATACTAAAATTGACATTAAATGTTGATATACAATATAATTGCATTATATTTGCATGATTGTTTTATACATGCAATCATACTAAAATAAAGTAATCATAATTAGCCATATTTGTAAATCGTAACATAATGAATGAACTAAAAAAATATTTTAAAAGCACTTTGGGTATTGAACCTATAATAAGGGCTTTAAAAGCAGATGAGCTAAAAACCTTACCCATGTATATCACAAATGCATATACAATTCATCATATTGAGCTATTTAAACGTGATTTTTTATTGGTAAAAGTGAAGTATGATTTTACAACAAATAGACTAAAAAAGCATCTTGATATTATTAGGAAAACATTTAATCTAAATACAATTGCAGTAATTCCGCAATTGAAAGCTTATATCCGTGCAAGGCTTATAA
>JAOZPM010000114.1:0-8830 GCA_029932765.1 Bacteroidales bacterium
CGGTGGTACGTCTTCATGTTTTTAATCCTAAAGGGGAGGTATTGCTTCAGCGCCGTAGTCTGAAGAGTGATATTGAGCCTGGAAAATGGGACTCTGCTGTGGCAGGTCATGTGCGTTATGGTGAAGAAATTGATGCTGCACTCAAGCGCGAGAGTTTAGAAGAGATAGGTTTAGAGATAAATGAATTTCAGTTGCTTAGTAAAAGAGTCTTTAAAGCTAAAACATCAACTGCATTAATGTTTGTGTTTATTGCAGTGACTGATGCTGTTCCGCAAGCTAATAAAAATGAAGTTGAAGAGATTGCCTTTTATAAATTGCAAGAAATAATGCCACTTATAAACAAGGGAAAGGCAAGTATGGGCCTTGAGCAGGAGTTTGAGATGTTGAAAACTATAAAGATTAAATAATTATTCAATGGTATGGGTCTAAGAAAAACACCCAATAAGAAATCACTATAAAAAGATGGTTCTTGGCGAATAATTAGGAAGTTCTATTATCGAATAACAAAGTATTGAAGTAAATATATAGTTGTATCACCTTCTACTAAATCATACTCAACAGTAATATGAGGAAAACTATCAGTAGTATATGTGTAGAAGTATAGTTTTGATATTGTATCTATTGTGTAAGAAGGTGCTTGCCCTGTTCCCCAATTTGTATCTTCCACAATGATTGATTTATAGTTAGTAATATTATTTGCTGATATGTATCGAGGATTAGAAAAATCAAAAGGCCAAAAGTCTTTATAGGGGTTTTTGTATTTATCATATAACATCGTATCTGCCATAGTGCCTGATGGAACGGAGAATGATTTATTTATTACGTTGTCAGTGTTGTAGTTATATTTATGTTCGCCAGAATATTCATCAGTTGTAATATTAATTTTATCTATTTCTCCATTGTTTTTATAAATAATTGTGTAGTTGGTATGAGGCTCGTGTATTCCTGTGATTTTTTCGGCTGTATAAGTATAGTATATTGTGTCAAATATTGAAGTTGAATTCCCATAATATTTAAGTGAATATTTTATCCTATTATCATTATAGTATTCGTATGTCTCGTGATTAGTAATTTGATTGTTATTATCATAAATAGTTGCCGACTTAAGATTACGGTTAGTGTCAAGAATATATTTTTCTTTTGTTACGCCATTAATGGAGAGTTCGTATTTGTAGTTTTGTATAATTATAGTCTTCCTAATAGGAAATATTTCTTTCTCGCAAGATAATAAAGAAATAATAATTGTAAATATTATTAAAGCAATAAACTTATTCATAATAATGATCTCAGTATTGTTAATTGCAAATATAACGGTTTTTTTAGTTTTTAATTGTATGAGAGATAATGCGTTATTATTAATGATGCTTTATGCTTATTATTGAACTTCTACAGAGTTCCTTTTTATGATAATATTATTAGCCATAAGCTTTGCATATGGCTAATAATGTTAATCTGCTTTGCGGATTGTGTAAATGTATGAATATATTTCGTAATTATGAATTGGATAAAAGAGAGGATGCGTATATAGATTTGAATAATTGATCTTTACATATTATAAAAAACAAAATCCGCTAGAGGCGGATTAATAAAAATAACCATAGCTGTAAGCGATGGTTTATGAATGTGTATAATAAGCAACTCTGAAGGAGTTGAATCTCTTAATATAAAGAAAGTGAAAAAATATAAAATTTATGCCTACTATTTTATTCCTATTTTATTCATATAAGGATAAATTTTGCAAACAAGACAGAATCCATAAAATACTTCTAATGATGTTAGTAGGATAAAAATAAGAGTGAATATAACTGCTGAACCATGAAATCCCATATATTCAAGACCAATAATAAGAAAAGAGAAAGCTAAACCAAATTTAGCAGCTAATTTCTTTGGGCCAGCATTTACTAAATGTTGTTTAACATTAAAAACCTTTAATGAGCTGATAATAATTTTGCAAACGGGGCTGTTCTTTACCCCAAAGAACACTCTAATTGCAAAATCTGTTCCTACTACAAATATTAACCAGTCCATAGGTGTTACTATAGATAAGGTTAATAGTATTAGTACAAAACTTGCATTAGTTTTTATAAGTCTAGTATCAATTCTTTCGCTTATAATTGGGCAGTATTTTTCCATATCATTTTTATTTTGTGCAAATATAGTTTATTGTAAGCTGTTATGTTAGTGCGATAACATAATATTAAACAGTATTAGCATTTATTAAGATACGGAATGTATAGTATTTATAGTTAGAGTATTGTAGCTTATTTCAAAAAAGTATTAGTGTTGTAAGATTACTACAATAAAATGAGAAGTAAATAGTGAAAAAGTTTTCATAAAATCTACCATAAAATAAAATATTTTTGTGTTTTTAGAGTTAGTACTACTTAGGAATCTGAATAAGACATAAAGTATTGAAAATACGTAATATATATATATCATCCTTTCTAATAATTCTATTGTTATTCATTGGCAGTTCCTGTTCTACAAAGAAGAACAAATGGAATAGACGTGTTTATCATAATTTGACGGGTCATTATAATGCGTATTTTAATGGAGAACAAGCCCTGAAAGAGGCGATTAAGGATATAGAGGCTAATCATAACGACGATTATACAGAGATACTTGATGTTTATCCAGTGGGTACAGCTGAGACAATAATGTCATCAAGTTCAAATTTGGATAGAGCCATAGAAAAGGCCTCTTTAGTTGTGCATAAGCACAGTATGTATTTCAGAAAAAAAGAAGAGGTTAAGTGGGTGTATTATAGTTATTTGATGATGGGTCAGGCAAAGTTCTATCGTCAAGAATATGGTACTTCAAAGCAAATTTTAGGATATGTAGTCTCCCGATATCCAAAGGAGGACGTAAAGCAAGAAGCTATTATGTGGATTGCTATGAATGAGAGTGTTGAAGGAAATTATAGCAATGCAATATCTCAACTCGATGGTATAAGAGCTAAGGTTAATAACGGAGAGGTTAGCAAGAATGCCTATAGAATGCTTCCGCGATTATATGCTGATATTTATGTGCGAGCAGGTAATTATGAGTCAGCAGTTCCGCAAATAAGAATAGCTATCGAAAGAGCAAAATCTAAAGATAAAGCACGTTTAATATTTATTCTTGCACAGTTAGAGCAGAAATTGGGTAAAAGAAAACTGGCTACAGAGCATTATCTTGCAGTACTTAAGAAAAATCCCACCTACGAGATGGACTTTAATGCTAGAATTAAGATGGCAGAGAGTTTTGATGGTGGAGATTCCAAGGAAGTTATGAAACAACTTCGCAAAATGCTTAAGGATATTAAGAATGTAGATTATCAAGATCAAATATACTATGTGATGGCTGATGTAGCTCTTAAAACTAAGCATAGAGATGAAGCTATTGCTTACCTGCGATTATCGGTACAAACGAGTGTAAAGAATAATAAACAGAAAGCATTTAGTGCAAAGAAACTTGCCGAACTATATTTTGAAGATGAAAAATATCAAAATTCTCAGGCATATTATGATAGTACAATGTTGTTTTTGCCAAAAGACTATCCCGATTATGATAAGTTAAAATATCGTAGAGATGTTCTGACAGAATTGGTGGATTACTTAATTATTATCCAAACAGAAGATAGCTTACAAGCTCTTGCAAATATGAGTGAGCGTAAAAGGAATAAGCTTATTGATGGATGGATAGCTGAAGAAGTTGCTGCAGAAAAACTAAAGCAACAACAGGAGCGCGAGAGACAAGAGCAGCTGCAATTCTTAGCGGAAAATGAGAGTGGTGATCCTCGCAAAATGCGTTCTGTTACTGATAAAGGTGGCACTAAATGGTACTTCTATAATCCCTCATCATTGAGTATGGGTAAATCATCATTTATGGCTAAATGGGGTGCTAGAAAACTTGCCGATAATTGGCGTATTAGTACTAAGGAGACTGTTGATTTTTCTGAAGAAGATGGTGATAATATTGCAGGAGGTGACACTTCTGCTATGGCAAGTACTGCTATTGCAAGTACTAATTCTAAAACTAGGGATTTCTACTTGCAGAATATTCCTTTTACTGAGGCAGAAATAGATTCTTCAAATATAAAAATTGAGATAGCGCTATTTAAAGCAGGCTCAATTTATAAAGAGAAATTGCTTAATAACCCTAAAGCCATTGAGACTTATGATGAGCTTTTAAGGAGATTTCCGGAAGGGGAAAATACCGCACATACATATTATAATATGCATAGAATGTATATTGTGGATGGAAATAATAGTGATGCTAGGTTTTATAAGAATAAGCTTATAAAGGAATATCCTGATAGCGAATATGCCAAAATGCTTCTAGATCCTGATTATTTTAAGAAAATGCAGGAAGAAGCTGATAAAGTGAAGCGTTATTATAAAACTACCTATGATTTGTATGTTAGAAAAGAATACAATAATGTAAAGCAAAACTGTGCTCAGGCAAAAGTAGATTATTCTGCTAGTGAAAAGGAGTTGTCGAAGTTTGAAATGCTTAATGCATTATCAGTTGGACATACTGCAGATACAGCGGCTTTTATTACTGCTTTAGAAGTAGTGGTGAATGATTATCCAGATAGCGAAGTGAAACCAAAAGCTGAAGAAATGATAGCTTTGCTTAAGATTAAATCAGCGCGAACAGCGACTGAGGATAATAGAGGAGAGGAGTCAGAAGATGCAACAGGACAGGCTAGAGAGGTTGGCAGGGAAGTTTCGCCAGATACTGAGAATGCTACAATATTTAAATATGAACCTAGCGAAACGCAGATGTTCCTCGTGTTGGCTGATAAGCGTAATGTGAAAATTAGTGAACTCAAGAATAGGATTTCTGACCATAATAGGAAATACTTTGGCACAAAGAGCCTTACGGTATCCGCAATTCCTATAAATAAGAATGTACTACTTGTTGGCGTAAGCAATTTTGTGAATGAGGAAGATGCATTAAAATATTTTAAAACAACAAAACGAAACAGCTTGCTTTATTCTCTTTTAAAGAAAAACGGAGGAAATTACTTTATTATTTCTGAAGGAAATTATAGTCTTTTATATAAAACAAAGGACCTTGATGGATATTTGAGGTTTTATAAAAGATATTATCCTAATAGTAAGTAGTTTTGGCAAAGATTATAAATAGATTAAGTATATTTGCAAATAATTGAACAATCCCTAACAAAAAATAAATACAGTGAACGATAGCGTAGTAATAATACCAACATTTAATGAGAAGGAGAATATAGAAGCCATTATTAGAAAGGTGTTTTCATTAAAAAAATCATTTGATATATTAGTAGTAGAGGATAACTCGCCAGATGGCACTGCTAATATTATAAAGGCGCTAATGAAAGAGTTTCCTGAGCAATTGAATATTGAAGAACGAAAAGGGAAATTAGGATTAGGGACCGCATATATACATGGTTTTAAATGGGCATTGGACAAAGGTTATGAGTATATTTTTGAGATGGATGCTGATTTTTCGCATAATCCTGAAGATCTTGAACGCCTTTATCATGCTAATGCTGTAGAGGGGAATGATGTTGCAATTGGCTCGCGTTATATTACAGGAGTGAATGTGGTAAATTGGCCAATGGGGCGAGTGCTAATGTCGTATTATGCATCTGCTTATGTGCGTATTATCACAGGTCTTTCAATTAGAGATACTACGGCTGGTTTTATGTGTTATAAGGCTGATGTACTAAGAAATTTGGAGTTGGATAAAATCAAATTTGTAGGCTATGCTTTTCAAATAGAGATGAAATACACTTCGGTAAAGATGGGGTATAAGGTTGTGGAAGTGCCTATTATTTTTACCGATAGAACATTAGGCGAGAGCAAAATGAGTAGTTCTATTTTTAAAGAAGCTATATTTGGAGTGATGAAACTTAGATTTAAGAAAATACCTAAAATTAATAGTTAGGTTCTATAGGGTATTGTGAGGGGTTCTAAAATAATGCAGTTAATATATAGATACTAATAGTTATAAGTAAACAGTATTCGGTAATCAGTAGACTGTAATTAGTAGTTAATCCCAATAACTATCGGGACTACAAATTACTGATCCACTGAATACTTTTTTAAATTCATTAATAAATAGAAAATTATAGAACCCACGATAAATCTAGTAATACTAATAGTTAATGAGTCATCTAGATTTTTTTTATATATCATGCCGATATGATGGATCCTACAGAGAAAAAATGGATAGATAAGTATATTGAACTTCGTTCGGTATATGATTTTAGTGCTAAATTAAATCATAAACTATCTTTCGAAAAAAAGTTATATAAATACCTTCAACCTTCAGGGATAATATATGGACACCCCATAGATTTGCCAAAAGAGATAGAAATTGATACTACTGCGTGGCCAGTTAAAGAGCGTTTGCAGGTAATTCTTTTTGAAAGCTTATTGGCTTCATATTTATTGAAAAATAATTTTAAAGGGAGTATTGCTGAATTAAATAGTGCTGTAATTGAAATAGAATCCTTTTATAATAAAACCAGTCCACATCTGACTAAAAAAAGCTTTTTTGAAAATAGTAACCGATCAGAAGCACAAATTCTAGAAAAACTTTTTGCAAAAAGAGTTAGTGTAAAAGCTGAGTGGAATAGTAATTTTTGGCAAGGCTTTTTTCATAATATTTTGCTTTTTGGTGATGTTATTGTTTTTGTTGAATATTTGAACAACCCAAAACTAACGTCTAAGGATTTAATGGATTATTTAAGGAATATGCATATTCAAATAATTCATCTTTTATCCATAAATCTTAATATTAATAAGGATACTAAGGAGATTAATGTAAAATATTTTCAATATTTTGTGGAATCTACAATATTGAATAAACAGGATAAAAAAGATGCGTCAAATTGGCATAAAGCATCATATGAAAGTAAATTTCAATATAATTATAATAAAACAGCTTGGTTGAAGCGCAAGTATCTTCTCGATCTTGTAGCGCTTAGTGTGTGGGCAGATAAGAGTGTATCCTTACTTGAAAAGGAAATGATGGCAGAATTGGCGCAAAGGCTGAGCCTTGATAAAATTGAGCTTGATGAGAGCGGGTTTGCTGTAGAAAGTTTTGTGCTCTGTAATTGGAATAAGGTTCATTATTTGCAAAAAAAACAAACGTATTTAGTGCTTTCTAAACGGATAATTAGGCGTTTGCAAAATATTATTGAGAAATACAGCGGTTTTATTAAAACTGAAATAGCAGAAAATAAAGAGCTGATAGCATTGCTTAAAACATCGCAGGAACGCAATCTTAGTATTGAAGAAAAAAACATAGTTAGAATGCAATTGGTAGATATTCTAAAGTTTGTTCCTACATTTGCGATGCTCGCAATGCCAATGCCTCTTCTTACTATACCGATTCTATTAAAAATATTGCCTAATGAGATGTTTCCTTCTAGTTTCAATCCTAATTCACTTACTGTACCTAGAAATTTAAAAAGAAATAATATAATTGAAGGTTAATTGTGTTGACGTATGTGTAGTTTTCTATATTGTCATATGTATTTAGTAATCCACCAACATCTTTGATGATGACAAAAATCAGTATATAATTTGACTATAAAACTTACTAAATATACTTTAAAAATAGTACATTTGCGCTAAATATTTGAATCGATAATAATGGAAAGAAAATTAGATACCATAGAGTCTGCAATAGAAGATATAAAAGCTGGAAAGCTTATTATTGTTGTTGATGACGAGGATAGGGAGAATGAAGGAGATTTTGTTGCAGCAGCGGAGAATGTAACTACTGAAACGGTTAATTTTATGGCAACTCATGGCCGAGGATTGATTTGTGCTCCAATTACGGAGAAAAAAGCAAAACAATTGAATTTGGAAATGATGGTTGGTAGAAATACTGACCCAAAGGAAACTGCTTTTACTGTTTCAATTGATTTGTTGGGAAATGGTGTTACTACAGGAATTTCAGCAGGCGATAGAGCTAAAACCTTAATTGCTATGGCTGCTAGTGATTCTAAAGCTGAGCATTTTAGCCGTCCAGGTCATATTTTTCCACTATTAGCTAAAAATAATGGCGTAATACGTAGAGCTGGCCATACTGAAGCTGCTATTGATTTTGCAAGACTTGCGGGGAAGAATCCTGCTGGAGTTATTTGCGAAATTATGAATGAAGACGGTTCAATGGCTCGATTGCCTCAACTTTTCAAAATTGCTGATAGATTTGGACTAAAGCTTGTTTCCATAAAAGATTTAATAGCATACCGTATTAAGAACGAAACTACTATTTCTAAAGAAGAGGTTGTGACTTTGCCTACAGAATATGGAGATTTTATGCTGCATGCTTATAAGCAACTTTCTGACGATAAACCACAACTAGCTTTAGTTAAAGGAACATGGGAAAAAGATGAAGAAATAATAGTGAGAGTTCATTCGAGCTGTGTTACTGGCGACATATTTGGTAGCTGCAAATGCGATTGTGGTGCTCAGCTCCATGAGTCGATGAAACTTATTGAGAAGGAAGGAAAAGGAATTGTACTTTATATGAATCAAGAGGGTAGAGGTATCGGTTTATTAAATAAGCTTAAGGCATATCATTTGCAAGAACAAGGTGTTGATACTGTTGATGCGAATTTGCAATTAGGTTTTAAAGATGATGAAAGAGATTATGGCGTAGGAGCTCAAATTCTAAGAGATCTTAATGCTACAAAAATACGTTTGCTTACAAATAATCATACTAAAAAAGTAGGATTAAGCTCATACGGAATAGAAATAGTGGAGGTTTTGCCTTTAATTATTCCTCCTAGTAAGCATAATATAGTTTATATGAAAACTAAGCAAACAAGAATGGGGCACGATTTGCA
>JAOZPM010000115.1:0-8804 GCA_029932765.1 Bacteroidales bacterium
GCATTATGGGAGATACTATTATTTCCTATAACGAGATTGTGGCGGACTATCCGGTAAAACTCGAGACTGTTTTTTCCATGCGCTATTTAATGGATTCCACCTACGAAAAATTTGTTTCGAAAAATAATGATGAACAAATAATTAATAATTATCGATATGATAGTAGAGATGATGAAAATTTCATTCCCCTTTTCGATTCTATCTTTAGATTTAAAATTTCGGAAGCAAATATCAATATCAACTATCAATACTCAATATGTAAATACAATACCGATAGCAATATTTTTCAATTTGCTTCAAAAGATATTTTTATACCCAATGGTAATACAATAAATGCAACCGCTTTTAAGGACACTTATTTCTTTGAACCTTATGATATTAAGGTTTCATTTCCTGAAAAAAACACTTATTTATTTAACAATATGATTATAGTAACTGCTTTGAGTCTTACATTTATTATTATCGTATTAGTTGTTGTTTTCTATTTTATTAAGACAATAATTCACCAAAAGAAACTAGCCGAAACAAAGTCGGACTTTATTCATAATATGACACATGAGTTCAATACGCCATTGTCGAATGTGGGAATTGCACTAAAAAATATTTATAAAGATATTGATGGAGGTAAAACAACATTAGATAGAAGAATGCTAGATATTATTAATGAAGAAAATCTGCGTCTGAAAAATAATGTGGGAATTATTCTGAATGCTTCTTTGATGGAAAAAGAAAAAATTGAATTAAATAAAGAGCCCCTTGCTATTAATGACTTAATTAATCGCACCGTATTACTATTTGATACTCAGAGCGAACACCTTAATTTTACTTTGAATCTTGATTCTCAAATTAGCGATTTTGTACTTGATGAAACCCATTTTACAAATGTTATTTACAACCTTATTGATAATGGTATTAAGTATTCAACAAATAATGCTGAAATAATAATTTCTACACAGCAATCAAAAAAAGCAATCTATATCTCTATAAAAGATTATGGTATTGGCATTTCATCAAAAGATATTGATGAAATTTTCAGTAAATTCTACAGAGTTCATACTGGCAATATTCATAATGTAAAAGGCTTTGGGTTGGGATTGTCGTATGTAAAATACATTATAGAGCAACACGGTGGAAGTATTGAAGTAAACAGTGTTGTGGGAAAAGGTAGTGAGTTTATTATTAAACTAATAAAGTAAAAAATGGCTTACAAAATACTTATTGTAGAGGATGATAAAAATGCTGGTTTCTTATTAGAAAAGAGCCTTGAGGATGCTGGCTATGATACCATATTAGCACAAGATGGCATACAAGGATTAAGCTTATTTGATAAACATAATCCAGATTTATGCATTTTGGATATTATGCTTCCTTTGCTTGATGGTTTAAACTTATCGAAAGCTATTCGTAAGAAAAATAATAATATTCCCATTGTCTTTTTGACAGCTCGTACAATGCAAAATGATATTATAGAGGGCTTTAAATATGGGGCCGACGACTATATAACTAAGCCCTATGAAATGGAGGAACTACTATTAAGAGTAAAAGCAATACTACGACGAAACCCTTCAAATATAGCTACTATTGATAATGATAAAATATTTAAGGTTGATAATTTTATATTTAGTAGTACTGAAAAATATTTAATAATAGAAGAGCTAAAAATAGAGATTAGTACTAAGGAGTGTGATATAATAACTTGCTTAACCAATAATTACACAAATATTATTTCCAGAGAACATATTATGAATAAAGTATGGGGCAAGGATGATGTATTTGCGTCAAGGAGCTTGGATGTTTATTTAACACGTATTAGAAAATATTTTTCTAATAGTACGAAAGTTAAATTAATAAATGTACACGGAAGAGGCTATAAACTTATTGTGAAATCTAAATAATATCAATTGCACTGCAGATATTTAAATGCACTAACAGGCAATAGGCGCTCTTTGTAATAATCTTAATTTGCCATAGAATTTGCCACCAAGCCCATTTTGGCCATTTTATCAATTTCTATACTTGCATAATTATTATCCTTACTATCGGCATCGATCACTATTTTTCCCAATAACAGATACATCCCCTCGCCACGAAAAGGGAAAGCCTTTACCGATTCTGGAAAATGTACCGTATCAAATAAATCACCTTCCACATCCACAAAAGTGGCAAAGTGCATATAATCTTTACGCACTGTTTTTACATACTTTATAGTTACCAGTTGCCCAATAATACGAATTATTTTTCCAATATTATTCTTAAATGCTTTGGCCATTATTTCTCCTCTAAAACTAGTTTCCAATAAATCGAAATATGATGATGTAATGGGGAATCCTATCAATTCTATCTCATCATAAGCATTTACTATTTCATCATTTGATAACTGTGGTAATTTAAATTTACGATTTCGATAGGAAAAGAGTTGTTTCTGAATTTCGTCTGCTGGCTTTGTATGTTTCAATAAGGAATAAGCCTCCCACATTAATGCGGCCTTATTATTATTTATATCCTCAAAAGCACCACTACGAATAAGTATAAGAAGTGTTTCTATACCAATAATCACCCTAGAAATAAAATCGGCAAGGCTTGTAAAATTTCCATATTTAGCGCGCTGTTCTACAATCCGCTTTGCAATATTCCTATCCAAACTTCGCAGATGTATAAAGCCAATATAAATTCTATCATTCTCTATATTTGTAAGGTATAAACTATGATTTACATTTGGCAGCATTACTTTTGCTCCAAGGCGCTTCGCTTCGTTAAAATAAACCCATGTACTATAAAAACCCCCAAAATTATTTATAACTGCAGTAATAAATTCCAAAGGGTAGTATGTTTTTAAATATAAACTTTGATAACTCTCAACGGCATAAGACGCCGAGTGTGCCTTGCTAAAGGAGTAGCCCGCAAAAGATTCAATCTGCCGCCATACTTCATTGGTAATTGCATCAGGATAATTGCGCGCTTTACAATTACTATAAAATTTGCCAACAATACGGTTTAGCTCTTCTTTTGAGCGTGTTTTGCCACTCATGGCACGTCGCAACACATCAGATTCTGCAAGGTCTAAACCTGCAAAATGATGGCATATTTTAAGAACATCCTCTTGATAAACCATCACTCCAAAAGTCTCCTTAAGCTGCTGCTCCATTATGGGGTGAATATATTTGAAGCTTTGGGGATTATTATACCTTTTTATAAACTCTCGCATCATTCCTGAGCGCGCTACTCCGGGCCTAATTATGGAACTTGCCGCTACCAATGTCAAATAATTATCGCAATGCAGCTTCTGAATTAAGCCACGCATAGCAGGACTCTCAATATAAAAACAGCCAAGGGTTTCTCCACTTTTTAGTAAGTCCCTTACCCCTTTATCAATTTTAAATTTCTCCACATTATGAAAATCTACAAACTCACCTTTATTCTGCGCAACTAACTTCACCGTATCATTAATATGACCAATACCTCGCTGCGATAGAATATCCAATTTCTCATATCCTATATCTTCAGCTACGTACATATCCCATTGCGTAGTGGGAAAACCCTTTGGTGGCAAATCCAAAGCTGTATAATTTGTAAGTGGCTCCTCGCTAACAATAATTCCACCAGCATGGATACTCCGCAAATTTGGAAAATCGGTCATCATAATAGCAAACTTATGAATCTCCATATTTATCGCAGTACGGTTACGCAAAGCTTGAGGGTATTTTATCAAATCATCAATCTCTTCTTTTGGCAAACCATATACTTTACCAAGTTCTCGATAAATGGATTTCCCTTTAAATGTAGATATTGTACCCAAAAGTGCAGTATGCTCTTTGCCATATTTATCAAAAATATACTGCTGCACATCATCTCGCTCTAACCAAGAGTAATCTATATCAAAATCAGGCGGCGATGTCCGTTTGGGGTTTATAAATCTTTCGAAATACAAATCCAACTCAATGGGGTCTACATCCGTTATTTTAAGACAGTAAGCCACTACGCTATTAGCTCCACTGCCGCGCCCAACGTGGTAATATCCTTTGGACATAGAGTATTGGATAATATCCCATGTGATAAGAAAATATGCAGAAAAATTCATCTGATGAATAATTTCCAACTCCTTATTAACTCTCTCTTTTGCTATCTTATCGTAACGATTATATCTAAAATTCATACCTTGATATGCAAGCTTTCGAAGCAGTATTCTATCCTCTTCTTTACTTTTTGTAAAATGTTTCTTGTTTTTGGTGCTTTCAAAATAGAATTTAATACTACAGTCAGACATAAGTAATTCTGTATTATTAATTAAATATGGAGCCGCAGCAAATAAATCTCTAATTTGCTTCGGCGAGGGCATCCGCTCGCTATAATGTGCTCTATTGCTAGTATTTACTTGGCTCAACAAATAGTTATTATCAATGGCTCTTAATCGCTGATGCAAATCATAAGAATTGCCTCCACTATGGGTAATTGGATGTAAAGCAAGCAACTTGTCTCTAAATTTTTTAGGAATTTTATATAAGCTAGTAATCTCAAAATATTTAATCCCTATAAATTCGTTAACTCTAAGATTACTTAATAAATGAATTTGTGCATAATCATAAATAAACAGCACATCATCCAATAAAGGAGCTCGCTTGGGGACTTCCTTTTTTTGCAAATTACATTCTGTCAAAAAGCTATTCAATTGTCTAAAGCCATTATTATTTCTTGCCACGCCAATATATAGCAATTCATTTTTATTCCTAAACTCAATTCCTGCTATTGGATTTATCTTTTGCTTATTACAATACTTTACAAAATCCATAATGGCGGTGCTATTATTTATATCGCTCATAACCAATTGCTCATAACCACGCTCTTTTGCTTGATCAATAAGTTGCTCTATGGATAATGTACCGTATCTAAGGCTATAATAAGAATGACAATTTATTAGCATTTTGATTGTATTTTAATCATATATTTATGCCTAAATATACAATAATATGTAATATTAACACCTTTATTGTTGTTTTGATTGCTTATTAATCATCATTCAGTGTATTACATAAATAATACCTGCCATTATTATCTCAATAAATATCAAGCATATTTCGTATTGCCAATACATAGTTTTAATGTAAATTTGCATCTTCTCTTTTATTTAAAGAGGTATAACAATAAATATAAGATTAATGAAAACTATAGCAGTAATTGGATTAGGTTATGTGGGATTACCCCTAGCCGTTGAATTCGGAAAAAAACGTAAAGTTGTTGGTTTTGAAATAAATCAAGCTCGTGTTGATGAGTTAAATGGTGGTCATGATTCTACTTTAGAAAGTAGCGATCAAGATCTTGCAGACGCAAAGCACGCAATTTATACAACTGATATTGAGAAAATTCGTGAAGCTCAAATTTTTATTATTGCAGTACCTACACCTACTGATAAAAACAATCGTCCCGACCTTACTCCGCTAATTAAAGCTTCGGAAACTGTTGGAAAAGTTATTAAGAATGGCGATATCGTAATTTACGAATCTACTGTTTATCCTGGTGCTACAGAAGAAGATTGCGTACCTGTTATTGAGAAAATGACTGGAATGAAAATGAATAAAGATTTCTTTGTTGGTTATTCTCCAGAGCGTATCAATCCGGGTGACAAAGTAAATACACTTACAACCATTAAGAAAGTAACATCGGGTTCTACTCCAGAGATTGGAAAAGAAGTTGATGCATTATATAACGAAATTATTACTGCTGGAACTCACTTAGCTCCTACCATTAAGGTGGCTGAGGCTTCTAAAGTAATTGAAAACTCGCAGCGCGATATCAATATTGCTTTTGTAAACGAGCTAGCAAAAATTTTCAATGCAATGGATATTGATACTCTTGATGTATTGGAGGCTGCTGGTACAAAATGGAATTTCTTACCATTCCGTCCGGGATTAGTTGGAGGGCACTGTATTGGTGTTGATCCGTTCTACCTTGCACAAAAAGCTCAAGAAGTAGGTTATCACCCAGAAATTATTCTTGCTGGTCGTAGATTAAATGATTCTATGGGAGCTTTTGTGGCTAGCGAAACAGTGAAAATTATGGTTAAATCGGGTAAAGCTGTAAAAGACGCCAAAGCACTTATGCTAGGTATCACTTTTAAGGAAAATTGCCCTGATATTAGAAATACTAGAGCTACCGATATTTATCATGAGCTTAAGGAATATGCTATGGAAGTAGATGTATTTGATCCTTGGGCTAATAAAGAGGCCGTTAAAAATGAATATGATATTGATTTGCTTGACGAGCTTAATGACCTTGATCAGTATAGTGCTATTATATTAGCAGTATCGCATAATCAATTTAAGCATTATAACTTTAAGGCAGCTAAAGAAGCTGGTGCAGTTATTTATGATGCTAAGAGTATTCTTCCTCGCGATATAGTTGACGCTAGGTTATAATCCGTAAATAGTAATCTGTTATTATCAGTAGATTCTGATAACTATGACTACTATAAAATATTAAAAAGGGATAAAGGCTTTAGGTTTTTATCCCTTTTTTTTATACATTTGCCGAAGAGTTCGTAACGAAAAGTTCGTAACGAAGAGTTCGTAACGAAAAGTTCGTTATAGATAATTGAAAAATCAAGTCTATAATATGGCAAATAATCCATTTTTAACCACCGTTTATAAATCACCAGAATATTTTTGCAATAGAATTACTGAGACTCAAAATTTGATTTCAGCAGTGGAAAATGGTAGAAATACGGTACTGCATTCATTAAGAAGAATTGGTAAATCTGGACTTATAAAAAACACTTTCTATTATTTAGATAAAGATACTGATTATCACTTAGTTTATATAGATATTTTCAACACTTATAATGTAAACGATTTTGTGAATGAGTTGGTGAATAAGCTGCTCAAAATCAAGAAAAAACAATGGCATAATCAGGCGCTTACTTTTTTAAAGAAATTTAAACCCGTGATATCATTTAGCCCTATTGATGGACAAACTGAGTTAAAGCTAAATTATGAAAGTGATGATAAAATAAAGTATAATTTAGAGGAAATTCTTAACTATTTTGAGAAGTTTAATACTAAAATAGTGATTGCAATTGACGAATTTCAGCAAATTACCAGCTATCCTGATGCAAGTTTTGAGGCTTTTTTACGCTCAAAAATACAATTTCTTAATAATATTACCTTTATTTTCTCGGGAAGTCATCAGGGAATTATGACATCGATGTTCCTTGACCATAGTCGTCCTTTTTATCAAAGTGCCGATACTATGTTCCTCGATAGACTTGACGAAAATGAATATCATGATTTTATTGCAGAAAAATTTAGGGAAACAAAGAAGATAATAAGTAACGAAAACATAACGGAAATACTTAATTGGACATATAGGCATACATATTATACCCAGAATTTTTGCAATAGACTATGGGGCAAAGGAGTGAAAAAAATAGATACTGAATTACTAATAACAATTAAGAAAGAAATCATTGTAGAAAAAGAAAAATACTTTGGAGAATTGCGACATTTACTTCCTGCAAATCAATTGAATTTATTAATGGCAATTGGCAAAGAGGATGGCGTGGAGCAGCCTTCATCCATTGGTTTTATTTCTAAGTATAAACTTAGCTCCACCTCTACGGTTACATCTGCCTTAAAGGCTCTGCAAACAAAAGAGCTTGTTTATAAGGAGGGTGGTGTTTATAAGGTCTATGATGTGTTTCTTTGTAGGTTTATGCAGTATCACTAATAAAATCATGTGTTTTTTACATAAATTGACAATACAAAAATAACATCTAACTAGACCTTGTGAAAAAAAAATTACTTATTTGAGAAATCAAATCCAACTACTAAATTTAGTGATACGGTAACCAATAAACCATCATTTTTATAAGGCGTCTCAAATGGCAAATCCGTATATTCATGACTATAATGCAGAATTCTAGTTTCATCATTATATAAAACACCAATGGCTGTACTTAAACTCCAGTACAATTTGGATTTTGGCGTAAAAGATTTTCTTAAACCAATCCTAAAAGCACTTCCATACCTATAACTTTGCATGCTTATTTCTTGATCAAAATAATATTTATCAGATGGCCTTTGCAGTGTGAGATTATCGAATGAGAGCTCTTTAAAAATAAGTTCTGCTCCATAAAAATAAGTGCGTCTATTTTTCTCAGAATATTTCGAATTTTTCCGAAAACCTATTTTTATCACAGGACCCGACGCACAATAATATGAGTTCGTATTTTCAGTAAAATCAACATTTGGCTTAGAACTTTTTGGTAATATAGGTCTATTATAATTAATTTGTGAATAAATTGATTTTCTTCCAAAATTATACTCTACATTAATACCATATTCTCCCAAAAATATGAGCTCTGTGTTTAAACCAACTCTTAATCCTGATTTAAGATCAGCATTTTCTGATTTTTGCGATATACCAATTAATGGAAATAATAATAAAATAAAAAATAAGTGAGCATTTTTCATGATTAAATAAATTTAGTTACCTTTTTACAAAGATAATAATAATAAACGTTTGTTGAAATAAAAAATAAACTTATAAAATAATCAGTAATCTACCACTGCTGCTGCGCTTCCAATAATTATCGGAATGTATCGCGTTGCAAACCATAAACTTAGCTAAATTAACTATTTTACAATTTACAACTCATTCTATCATTTAGCAAATATATAAAATTATACTTTATAATAATATGCTAATTATGATTTTATGATTTGTTCTTACAATGCTTGCTGATGCCTGTTATTGTAGCCTGTTATACTGATGGAACGCGATGGTCCCGAACAGTTATCGGGAGCGCACCAGCA
>JAOZPM010000025.1:0-26783 GCA_029932765.1 Bacteroidales bacterium
TAAATACGCGTCTTAAATTTACATATATAGCTGTATATTACGATAATAAAAGATATATAGTGGTTTGGTGACAATTAATATGCGTCTGCCCTAATATACTCGTACATTAAATGTTATACAACTGATTTTATTACTATTTTAGCAAATTAAATATTTAATAAACTTTAAAACAAAACACACATGAGAAAAATTTTATCAATTTTACTAGCAGTTGTTCTTTTTAGCACTGTTAGTTTTGCACAGTCTTATATTAATAATGATAGGTTACCTAACATTATTACTAAGGCTAAAGTAAAAACTATAACAAACTCAAGTAAGACTGTTTACATGAGCGAAGATTTTGAAAGTGGATCCTTGCCTACAGGCTGGACCGAAACACATGGTGCAGCAACAGATGGCTGGTTATTTGGTGATAATTTAGGATCTACTTATTTTGTAATTCCTGCTCACACTAAGTATGCAGCTACTAATGATGATAACTGTAATTGTGATATGTCAGATGTGTTTTTATATACAACTGTAGTTGATCTTTCTGCTGCATCAAACCCAAAACTAAGTTTTGAATATATTCATAGCACTTCTTATGGTGGAATATTATCTGTTAAAGTTAGTGCTGACTCTGGTGCTACATGGACAGATGCTGCAGTTTGTGCGGGTAACACTGCATGGGGCACTAAAGACGTTAGCCTTTTTGCTTATGCAAACAATTCAAATGTAATGATTGGTTTCCATTATGATGACGAAGGACAATGGGGCGCAGGTAGTGCTATTGATGATATATCTATTGAAGATGGTCCTACAGTAGCTGATTTAGTAGCTTCTGCTAATGGTTTTGTTGCTGAATATTTTTCACAGCCAATGGATCAAGCTGTAGCTTTCACACCAGAAGGTAGTGTTTTAAATAATGGATTTACACTAACTACTGCTACTAACTTTATTTTAACTGCAGGTACATATACTGACACAAAAACTATTACTGTACCTATGGCTAATAATGCTGATGAAGATTTTACATTTGCATCTTATACTCCAACTGCTGGAACAACTACTTTTTCTTATAATGCTGATTACACTGCTGATGACAATCCTGCTGACAACGTTATTACTAAAGATATAATATTTGGTGGTAATGAATTGCGTAGAGATAATGGTATAACTGCAGGTAATATTGGTATTGGTTCTGCTGGTGGTGAAATGGGTAATATTTTTACAATTTCTGCACAAGACACTATTACATCTCTTAAGTTCAAATCTAGTGGCAATGCTGGAGATCAAGTTATTGCTATTGTTAGAGCTTTTGGAACTACTCCAGGTGCTGATTTAGGGCAATCTTTAACTGTCACTACAACTGGTGTTGACGACACTGATTACGAAGCAAACTTTGCTGTACCAGTTGTTTTACCTGCAGGAACATATTTTATTGGACTTATTGAAGGTGCTAATAACCTAAAATTAGAATATACTACAACTCCTTATATTGATGGTACTGCATGGGCTTACTTTAGTAGTACATGGAATGACTTAGGAGCTATGGGTTTTACACACACATATAATCTACGCCCACAATTTGCTAATGTGGTTCCTGTAGATGATGATGTTGCTATGGTTTCTATTGACCTTGATGACGTAATTACAATGGGTAATATTGATATTAAAGGTACAATAAGAAATATGAGTAATCAAAAGACTCTTACTTCTTTCGATATAGTATATACTATTGATGGTGGTACTGCAAGTACTGTTTATTCAGTAAGTGGCCAATCTATTACTCCTGGTGCAACTTATGATTTCACACATGATGTACAATGGGCAGCTACAGTTGGAGCAAAAACTGTTGAAATAACACTTTCTAACCCTAATGGTATTACAGATGAGAATCCTGCTGATAACCTAATGTCTAAGACTGTTCTAGTAGCTGATCAATTATTTACTAAAAGAGTAGTTTATGAAGAAGGAACTGGAACATGGTGTGGTTGGTGTGTTAGAGGTTTAGTTGGATTAAATACTATGGCTCACGACGTTACTGATGGAACATGGATTGGTATTGGTGTACACAATGGTGACCCAATGGTTGTAGCTGATTATGATGCTGCAATTGGTGGTTTTATTACTGGATATCCTTCTGGAATTACTGACAGACATACTGGTCCAGTAGATCCAGGTCTACCATCTCTACAAAGTAGTTTTAATGAACATAAAGCACTTCCTGCTATCGCTAAAATTATTTTTACAAATGGAACATATGATGAAACTTCTCGTGATTGGACTATGGATGTAGCTACCATATTTGGATTAGATATCCCTAATGCAAATTATAATACTGCTCTTATTATTGTAGAGAATGGTGTTACTGGCACTGGTAATGGTTGGTCACAAGCTAATTATTATTCTGGTGGAGGTAATGGTAATATGATTGATTATGACGGAACAAACTATGCTAACTTAGCAAACCCTGTTCCTGCAGCAGATATGACATATAACCATGTTGCTCGTGATCTAGTAGATGGTTTTAATGGCTCTGCAAACAGTGTGCCTACTGCAATTACTGCTGGTACTCAAAATGGGTTCTCTTATTCAGGTACTCTTGACGCAGGTTGGGATCATACTCAAATTACATTTGTTGCATTAATATTAGATAATAATACTAATACAATTCTAAATGCTAGAGAAATTAAACTTGGACATGTTGGTATTAATACTGCTAATAGCATTAACTACAGCATATTCCCTAATCCTACTACTGGACTAGTAACAATAGAAGGCACTAAAGGTGCTCAAGTTGTTGTTTATAATATGATTGGTGAGCTTATCTATACTAATGATAATGCTTCTGAAAACACTACTCTTGATTTATCTTCTTTCTCTGCAGGAAACTACATTGTAAAGATTATTAGTAATGATAATGTAAGTACTCAGAAAATTATTCTTACAAAATAAGATTCAATAACACATGAATTAAAGTCCTGAAATTATTCTAATTTCAGGACTTTTTTTATTAATTTTTATTATATATAACTCAATATCCATACCGTATTAAAAAAAATATAAGTACATTTGCCACCTATTACACACACAATTATACTTAAACCTATACAATATGAAAAGAATTTACATTACTACCATTTTAACTCTACTGTTTATAGCAGTATTTGCTCAAACAGCAGAGATAATTGACCATAACGACAATATTATTAATGAAGGAGACACAGTTACCTATTATAGCGAGGATATTGAATTAGCTGAACATATTCTAGAGTTTAAGGTTAAAAATACTTCCACAGGTACTTTATCTTATAGTGTAAGGCAAACTACAGTTGAAATGGTTGGCAATGCGAGTCGCTATTTTTGTTTTGCTGGCTCTTGTTATCCAGCAAGCTCTAATTTATCTAATACTACATTAACATTAGATGCTGATGAGACTAGTAACCTAGCTGATTTTTCTACACACTATAAACCATACGCTTTTGTTGGAGGTTCTCCAGAAACATACCCTGGTACATCTAGAGTTGCTTATACGGTATTTGACGAATCTAACCCTACCGACAGTATATATTTTATTGTTAAGTATACTGTTATTGATATTACTAGTATTGAAAACAATACTAATAATGCTAAGATAGGAAATGCATACCCTAATCCTGCAAAAGACTATTTCTTTATTGAATATAGTTTTAATAATACTCGAAAAGCAAAAATAGAACTAATGAATGTATTGGGAAGTATTGTACTTTCTCAAAATCTTAATACTACTGACAGTAGAACTAAGATTAACATTAGCCACTTAGATGCAGGAGTTTATTTTTATAATGTATTAGTTGATGGAATTAGAGTAGAATCTAAAAAATTAGTTATTAAATAATATTTTATTTAATCTCTTAGAAAAGAGCAAAATTCGCAAGGATTTTGCTCTTTTTTTGTTTTACATAAACTAATTCCATTCTTACTAAAATACTTATTAAAAACACTATAATTTTCAGATGAAAATACCTATCTTTGGTTTTCATAAAAATATTCAATAGAAATCAATAACAACATATAAATGACACATTTACTAGAAGGCGAATTGGCTCCAGATTTCACAACAATAGACGAACAAGGAAACACCATTAACCTAAAAGATTATAGAGGAAAAAAAGTAATTCTTTTTACCTACCCAAAAGCAATGACCCCAGGCTGTACTGCTGAGGCATGTAACCTTAGCGACAATTACGAATTACTAACTGAGAAAGGATTTGTAATTCTAGGATTAAGTGCTGATGACACAAAAAAACAAATTAGATTTAAAGAAAAATATAACTTCCCTTACCCACTAATTCCTGACACCGAAAAAGAAATACTTAAACTTTATGGCGCATGGGGTCTTAAAAAAATGTACGGAAGAGAATATGATGGTATTTTCAGAACTACATTCATTATTAATGAAGAGGGGATAATTGAAAAAATATTTAAAAAAGTAAAAACAAAAGAACATACTGCTCAAATATTAGAGGCTATGTAATAGTCGGCAGTTGGCAGTCAGCATTTGGCAGTCTTCTGATGGAGCAATTAATAAAATAAGAATTAAAATTAGAAACAAATAAAACAATATAAAAAATGGCAAAAGATCAAAAAGCAGAGAAGCTGAAAGCATTGCAGCTTACACTAGACAAAATAGAGAAGAATTACGGAAAAGGCAGCATAATGCGTTTAGGCGATGAAAAAATTGCAGACATAGAGGTTATTCCTACTGGAAGTATTGGCCTTGATGTTGCCTTAGGCATAGGTGGATTTCCTCGTGGTAGAGTAGTTGAAATATATGGCCCTGAATCATCAGGTAAAACAACATTAGCAATTCATGCTATTGCTGAAGCTCAAAAACTTGGAGGCGTGGCCGCATTTATAGATGCCGAGCATGCATTTGATAGATTTTATGCCGAAAAATTAGGTGTAGATACTGATAACCTACTAGTTTCTCAGCCAGACAATGGAGAGCAGGCATTAGAAATTACCGACAGTCTTATCCGCTCAGGAGCAATTGATATAATAGTAATTGACTCAGTAGCAGCACTAACGCCTAAGAGCGAGATTGAAGGCGAAATGGGAGATTCCAAAATGGGGCTTCATGCTCGATTAATGTCGCAAGCATTACGTAAACTTACAGGTACTATTAATAAGACTGGAACTACATGTATCTTCATCAACCAACTTCGTGAAAAAATTGGTGTTATGTTCGGCAATCCAGAAACTACTACTGGTGGTAACGCATTAAAATTTTATGCTTCAGTACGTATTGATATTCGTCGTTCTACACAAATAAAAGATGTTGACCAAGTAAAAGGAAACCGTGTTAGAATTAAGGTTGTGAAAAATAAAATGGCACCACCATTCCGTATGGCAGAACTTGACGTTATTTATGGCGAAGGATTCTCTAAAACTGGTGAGATAGTTGACCTTGGAGTTGAATATAATATTCTGAATAAGGCTGGATCATGGTTCTCATATGGTGATACTAAACTTGGGCAAGGACGTGAAGCTGTAAAACAACTTATGAAAGATAATCCTGAACTAGCAGACGAAGTAGAAAACAAAATTAAAGAGGCTATAAAAGCTAAATAGTAAAGTACTGTAATCGGTAATTAGTCATCTGTAAATGTAATTTACCGGTTACTGTTTACCGTTTACTATTTATATCTATTAATACAAACCCTATATAAATGCAATATTTCAAATTACTACCATTATTAATTTTGTTCTTATTAGCATCGTGCAATAATGACGATAGTAATAAAGTAGATTCTATTGAAAGTTTAAGTATTAAGCTTGAAAACGATCCTCATAATTTAGTTTTACTAGAAAACCGCAAAGCTTTATACCTTGCACAGAACAATAATGTTAAAGCAATTGCGGATTTACAACATTGCATAAATATTGCTCCTGATAGTTCGAAATACTATATTGAACTTGCAGATTTATTTATGGAAAATGGAAAAGCGAATAACACTTTAGCTCTATTGGAAAAGGCTGCGAAAGTAAATCCTAATGATGCTAATATTTGGAATAAAGTAGCAGAGATATATCTCCTCTACAAAAAATATAATGAAGTAATTAAGTTTTCTAATAAAGCGCTATCTTTAGATAAATATAATGATAAGGCTTTTTTTATTAAAGGTTATGCATTCAAAGAATTAGAAAACTATGATGCTGCCATAAAGAATTTTCAGCAGTGTTTAAATAATAATCCCAACAATTATAATGCAAATATTGAGCTTGGTAGTATTTATTCTAAGCAGAAAAATGACTTAGCAATTACTTATTATAATAATGCTATAAAGCTAGATACTAGCGCCATAAATGCATATTATAATTTGGGGCTATACTATCAGAACAACGACTACCTAAATGAAGCAATTTCTACTTATAATGTTATTATAGAAATTGATTCAATGTTCCCAAATAGCTATTATAATATTGGCTATATCTATCTTGAATTGCTTAAAGTTCCAGATATGGCAGTATATAATTTCACAAAAGCTATAGAAGCAAATCCATATTATAAGGAGGCCTATTTTAATAGAGCGCTATGCTTTGAAGAAGTGGGCAATGTAATGCAGGCACATAAAGATTATAAGAAAGCCCTTACGATAGATCCTGAATACGAATCAGCAATTGAAGCTCTAAACAGAGTTGAAACTACAATGTACGAAACAAAATAAACCATTAAATATAATTATTATGAACAGATTTTTAATAATAATAGCTGCAACTATAACGCTTTTTATGTTTTCTTGTGAAAATGTAAAAATAAGAAAAGCCACAAATAGTAAACAAGCTAATGAAACAACAGCTGAAGCTGCAGAATTTGTAAACCCAGGCATTATGACGCCTGAGGTATTGTGGAAACTAGGAAGAGTTTCGGAAGTGCAAGTATCTCCCGATGGTAAGAATATCCTTTTTGCTATAACACGCTATGAACTAGCGGAGAATAAAGGCGATAAGAACATCTTTGTAATGAGTGCCGAAGGCGGAGAGCCTACTCAACTTACTTTCTGCAAAAAAAGTGAATATAATGGCATTTGGAATATTGATGGTAGCAAGATTGGTTTTATCTCATCTAAAAGTGGCGATGCGCAAATATGGGAAATGAATATTGATGGAAGTAGTAAAACTCAAATATCAAATATTGAAGGTGGAATTAGTTCTTTTAATTATAGCAACACAGGAAATAAGATTGCTTATAGCAAAAGCGTAAAAATTGACGCTACAACATTAGATATGTACCCTGACCTACCAAAGGCAAATGCTAAAATATATGACGATTTAATGTATCGCCATTGGGACCATTGGGCTGACGAAAGCTATAGTCATATTTTTACTGCTGATTTTAAAGACAGCAAACTTTCTAATAATACTGATTTGATGGTAGGCGAACGTTTTGATGCTTCTATTGGCAATTGCGCTTGGAATAATGACGATTCTAAAATAGCTATTAGCTATAAGCGTCTTTTTGGAAAAGAATATGCTGTGAGTACTAATACTGAAGTTTACATTTATAATTTTACTAATAATACCAATATAAATTTAACGGAAATTGGATTTGAAGGTTATGATAATGGCCCAGTATGGTCACCTAATGGAAGATATTTAGTATGGTCGAGTATGGCAACTCCAGGTTTTGAATCAGACAAAAACCGCATAATGCTTTATGATTTTGAAACTAGAAAGACAACTGATTATAGCGAAGGTTTTGACCAAAGTTCTTCAGATTTTGCCTTTAGTACTGACTCTAAAGTTATATACTTTATTTCAGGAATTGAAGCTACATATCAAATTTATTCAGTGAATATTGAGAATAAGGCTATTCGTCAAATTACTAAAGGAGACCATAATTACCAAAGTGTAGCAATTGCTGATCACAAACTAATTGGCAGCAAAATGAATATGAAAACTCCTACCGAAATTTATGCAATAAGCTCACTAGGAGAAGAAACCCAACTTAGTTTTACGAATAAAGAAATTCTTGATGAGCTTACTCCTGCAGAATTTGAGAAACGATGGATAGAAACCACTGATGGTAAAAACGAATTAGTATGGGTAATATATCCACCAAATTTTGATAAAAACAAGAAATATCCTGCATTACTATATTGCCAAGGAGGGCCACAATCGGCAGTAAGTCAATTTTTCAGCTACCGATGGAATTTCCAAATAATGGCTTCTAATGGTTATATTGTTGTAGCACCTAATCGTCGTGGACTTCCTACTTTTGGACAAGAATGGAATGACCAAATTAGTGGTGACTACGGAGGACAAAATATGGATGACTACATCTCTGCTATTGATGCTCTTTCTAAAGAATCTTATGTTGATGAGAATAATTTGGGAGCAATTGGTGCAAGTTATGGAGGTTATAGCATTTATTGGTTAGCTGGCCATCACGAAGGTAGATTTAAAGCACTAATTTCGCATTGTGGAATATTTGACTTGCCAAGTATGTATGCCGCTACTGAGGAAACTTTCTTTGTGCAACATGATTTAGGTGGTGCTCCATGGGAGAAAAAACAACCTAAAAGTTATAAAGAGTTTAATCCTCGCAACTTTGTTGGCAATTGGGACGCTCCAATTCTAGTTATTACTGGTGGATTTGATTTCCGTATCCCTTATGCGCAAAGTATGCAAGCTTTTAATGCTGCTCAACTGCAAGGTGTGCCTAGTAGATTCCTTTTCTTCCCTGACGAGTCACATTTTGTAGTGCAACCTCAGAACTCTGTGCTATGGCAAAGAGAGTTTAAAGGATTCTTAGATAAATATCTAAAGACAGAGAATTAATACAAAAAAGGTGTGTAAACTAATAAAATACACACCTTTTTTAATACTCCCTATCTACTGTAAGAATTAATTTATCTAATAAGTGAAATGAATTATATAATTACAATAATATTTATAGCCTTAAGCTTCTATATTATAAATAAAACTCTTATTTATAGAACTAAGAGTATTCCAAAATTATGGATAAATATTGCCTTTAGTATTAAACTACTAGCGGCAATGGCCATGATTATTATTTACTCTAGGTCAGAAAAAATAAAATCTGATGCTGATATTTTTAGATACTATGAAGATTCTGAAGTAATTTTTTCGGCATTGCAAAATGGTGAGCCTATTGCATACTTGAAGCTAATAACAGGAGTAAACTCTGATGATAGCAGTTTAGATAAGTACTATATTCAAATAAATAATTTTGAGCATCAGGAAGAAAATAATCTTACTTCAAACAGATTATTTATCCGCTATATTGCTTTCTTAAGTATTTTTACTTTAGGAACTTACGGAGGAATAGTTGTTATCACAAGCTTTTTGGCTTTTACAGGTTTATGGTGGATCTTTCTTTTCTTTTATTCCAAATTGAAAAAATTAAAATGGGTGATTTTTGGAATTGTATTCTTTACACCTTCCATTGTTTATTGGACATCGGGCATTCTTAAAGAAAGCTTATTAATTCTTGCCATAAGTCTAATTTTTAATTGTGGCAATTATGCTTTACAAGGCAAACATCCTATCAAAAGAATCTTTATTCTTATATTGGCATTTACTGTAATATTTAATATTAAGCCTTTTCTTCTTCTAATACTAATTCCTCCAGTACTCGCCTACTTATGGCTTCATTTTAGACCTACACAACGAGCTTTAATTCCATATTTTATGATGTTTTTTATTGCCTTTAGCTTTGTTAGCGAATCTGGTAAATACATGGATATTGGAATTTATGACCTTTTATTAGAAAAACAGTTGCAATTTACAGAACTTGCTTTATCTGAAGATTCTGGGAGTCTTGTATCTCCAATAATGTTTCAAGCAAATTCATTATCAATAGCTACAAACTCTCCAATAGCAATAATAAATACATTGTTTAGGCCTATGTTTTGGGAAGCAAATAATATAATGGCACTATTTGCCTCATTCGAGAATTTAGCAATAATAATTCTTATATTACTAATAATAATTTTCCCAAGAAATAATGTAGATGATCCAAGTTTAGTTTGGTTTACTTTCATATTTTCAATTAGTTTCTTTATTATTATTGGATTAGCAACTCCTGTATTGGGAGCATTATCAAGGTATAGAGTTATAGGTCTATTATTTTTCTTATTAGGCTTAATTCAACTTTTAGATATTGAGAAAATTAAAAATATTATTTCTATAAAACTAATTACAAAAAAATAAGTACTTTTGATAAAGTATATTAATAGTATTACACTATAGTAATGTACTGAATATTAATTACATAAGCCAGCAATTATGATAGTAGTAACAGGAGCAGCAGGATTTATAGGAAGCGTATTAATTGGCGCACTAAACGACGAAGGTATAACAGAAATTATACTTGTTGATAAATTTGGTGATTCTAATAAGATGAAAAACCTAGAAAAAAAAATATATACTAAACTTATTGAAAGAGATACTTTTATTGAATGGTTTAAGGAGAATAGCTCAGAAATAGATTTCATATTCCATATTGGTGCTCGTAGTGCAACCACTGGCTTTGATAAAGAAGTATATGACGAACTAAATTTAAACTACACCAAAGATGTATGGAATATTTGCGTTGAGGCTGAAATTCCTATGATATACGCATCTTCTGCTGCAACCTATGGCGATGGAGAGTTTGGCTATGATGACGACCATAGTTTAGTGGAAAAGTTAAAGCCATTAAATCTTTATGGCGAATCAAAAAATGATTTTGATAAATGGGCTCTAAAGCAAAAAAAGACTCCCCCACATTGGTATGGAATGAAATATTTTAATGTATATGGTCCAAACGAATTTCATAAAGGACGAATGGCTTCCGTAATTCATAGTGCTTTTCATCAAATAAAAGAAACTGGCGGAATGAAGCTTTTCAAATCTCATAACCCTGATTATGAAAATGGTGGGCAATTACGTGATTTTGTATATGTAAAAGATGTAGTAGAGGTAATGATGTTCTTATGGGAATACGAGGCCGAATCGGGATTGTACAATGTTGGAACAGGTAATGCTAGAAGTTTTTTAGATCTAGCTAAAGCTACATTTAAAGCTATGGGAGTAAAAGAGAATATCACATTTATTGATACCCCTATAGATATAAGAGATAAATACCAATATTTTACCGAAGCAAATATGAATAAGCTTATAATGCAAGGATATGGAGTTCCTTTTTATAGCCTTGAGGATGGCGTTGATGATTATGTAAAAGAGTTCTTATTAAAAGAAGACTATTATTAACAATTACATATTAAAAAAAATCTCTTTAATTAAACCTTTTGTCTAATTTTTGTCTAATTTTAATATTCTAAAAGACTAAAATAATTTACAAAAGCATAATTAAATGAAAACAACTCATCTAACAGAAGTTGAAATCGCATTATGTGCCGAAGCACTAGCAACAGACTCTGCTGCAAATACGGTATCCGATTTTAGCAAAAAACACCTAAACCACTGCAATAGCTGCAAAAAGCAAGTTAATGATTTAGCTATAACCATTCGTCAAAAGTATAATGATGAAATTGTAATTGGACTAAATAATGTAATGAGAAAAAGAAGTGTATTGTTTAGCTGGATAGGCCTATAAAACACCTAATCGACTATAGATTTGCTCTTTAATTTATCCATAATAAGCTAAAATCTCCGCTTATTATATCTAATTCTTTTAATTTTTTCTTCATCATTCTGTAGCTCAACAATATCAATGGGTATAAACGATGGCAATAATGCAATCACAAGCATTATAATAAATAAAATAATATCGCCTATTCCCATAAAGTTTGACATATTATCAACAAACAGAAAAACACTATCAAAGTTTAAAGCTTTAAAGTAAAAGGTTATATGCTCCCATGATATAGTTGACCTATCAATATAAGCCTCCAAGAAATAATCATAATAATGTTCGAAAATCAAGTACTTACCAATGAAGAAAGTCACCGCTGCAAAGAATAGGCTAAAGAATACTTTTCGAGCCTCTCCATTTTCTTTCATATAACAATAGGTAAGCAAGGCCTGTAATATAATCGAAAAGACAGAAACAATATACAATAGATTAAAGCCATATACAACTTGCAAATAAAAGCCCCATACAGACCCTAATATGGACAATAAAAGAAGTAATAACAGATACTGCCAATTTAATGATTCATTGACTTGTATGAAGTTTCTTGCTTTTTGAATAAATAACATAAATATATTTAATAAGAGGTAGTAAGCTCAGGAGGTTTTTCGGTATATTTAAATGACAATTTGAAATTAAACTCACGGTAAATCTCTTCGTATTCCTTTTCACTTAATTCATCAATTTCTTTCAGGTATGCCATTTCAGAATATTCACGAACTGAAGCTAGGTATCCAATTATAATTTGATAAATATATGGATTAAGATTCACCATCATATCCTTTCGACTTGAGCTAAGCCATATTCCATTATTATAGGCACCCACGGCATAATTATTATCGCTACCAAAGCTTAGCATCTGCTTTCTAACAAAGCTTGGAATACTATCCACCTCAGTATATATTCTTTCTATTTCTGTATTATAACCATCCTTCACTATTTCGAGCACCATTTTATCATTAAACCTACCTTTAAAACACGGAGGTGGTTCTATTCCAATTTCCAAAGTATTTCTATTTGCTTCCGAAACCATTGATTTGGTTTTCATATCAAATAATAAATACGGCCAATTTTTCTCGCCTCCAACGCAGTATATTGCGGTAAGATAATCCACCATTTCACCAAGAGTTCCTATTGAATCGGTTGGAATTAGTAATTGCTGATATGATTGCTTAAACACATTTTCTTCGCGTTGGCTCATATTCTTGCTACTACATGCAAATAATGTAAGCAGAATAATTATAGAAAAGCTAAATATATATTTCACTATTTGTGCTTAATACTTTAAAATATTTATTGATTCTTCCTTTAGTTTTCTCTTATCAATTGGAGAAACTCCAACTTGCTCACAAACTAAACCACCGGCAAGATTTGAAAGTTTGGCTGCATCTACAGGCTTAAGTCCAGCAGATAAGCCAAGGGTTAGCACCGATATCACAGTATCACCAGCTCCAGAAACATCAGCAATATTACGAACAATAGCCGGAATATGAGTCTGAAGGTTTCTTTCGCATATTAGAATACCATGTTCAGAAAGAGTAACCATTACTACTTCAAGATTATTAGTTCTAAGTAAGTTCATAGCGGCATCTCTAATTGCTGGTATATCACCATTCTCTAGCTCAATATCGCAGCCATCTTTAAGCTCTTTGAAATTAGGCTTTAATAATGTTAAATTCTTGAAACTATTAAAATTACGTTTTTTAGGATCAACTGTAATAATAATATTTTTCTTCTTAGCAAGCTTAACAACTGCTTTTATAAGTGTTGGAGTTATACTCCCTTTGTCATAATCCTCAAATATTATTGCATCAATTTTTTCTTCGATAACAATATTATTTATATGATCTAATAATTCTTTTTCTTCGTTTCTATTAATATAATACTCAACTTCCTCATCAACTCTTAGCATCTGAACATTATTTCCAATAACACGAAACTTAGTTGTGGTGGGTCTACTTTTACTTCTAACAATACCTTTATTGCTCATTTTACGCTTTGCAAGAAGCCCAATAAATTCATCACCCCTAGCATCGCTACCAATTACAGAACATAAAAACGGCTTTGCACCTAAAGCTCTAACATTTAAAGCAACATTAGCGGCTCCACCCATTTTACTACTTCTACCTTCTACCGATACAACAGGTACTGGTGCTTCTGGTGAAATACGATTAACGCTACCCGTAAGATATGCATCAACCATCACGTCACCTATAATAAGAATATTCTTATCCTCAAAATTTAAAAATAAATTCTCTATGGCTGTCTTTGTCATAAATGATATTATTATATTATAGCTATAAAGTACAAATGTATTAATTATTGGCATTAATACTTAAACAAAAGTAGCAATTTTTGTTAACTACATTTTATTAAGAAAATTCCACATATTTTCTACTGCAATTGCTCTGTGGCTTATTTTATTTTTTTCTTCTAGTGACATTTGTGCAAAACTCCTATCATAACCCTTAGGAACAAATATAGGGTCGTAACCAAACCCTTTATCTCCCTGATAATCACTAATAATATCACCAACAATATCACCAACAAAGAAATGAGTTTTTCCTTTTAATTTAAGACAAATTGTTGTTGAAAATGTAGCTTTTCTATTTTCTACACCTTCCAATTCCTGTAAAACTTTATTATTATTATCATCAAAAGAACAGTTTTCTCCAGCATATCGAGCAGAAAATACTCCTGGTCGGTTATCTAAAGCCTCTATTTCTATCCCTGAATCGTCGGCAAAACAATCATAACCGTACTTTTCAAGTACCCATACAGCTTTTTGCTCTGCATTTCCTGTAAATGTATTCGCGGTTTCTGGAATATCATCATGGCAGTTTATATCCTTAAGGCTTAGAATTTCGTATTGAGAAGATAGTTTATATCTCACCTCTTCTAGCTTATGATCGTTATTTGTTGCAAAAACAATCTTCTTCATAGTAATTAATTTTTATAATCGAATAAAATAAAAAAAGGGGATAGCCATACGACAATCCCCTTTTTTAAAATATTTTCACGATTTTCTAATAAAAGAAAAACATATTGTTATCCATTTCAGTATTTTCCTCCAAAGGAGTATATGAACTAACTTTTTGTGGATCTCTTTGATTTGGGTATACACTTTGAGCAAATACGCTTGCACTTCGCTGTTGCATATACTGAATATCTTTAGACTCAGGAGTTGAACCTTTTACTAATACTTTGAAGAAGTAAACTCCTTGCATCCCTTTTATAGGACCTTGAAGCTGCCCTACAGCAGCACTAGCAAAACGACCAGTAACACAAGGCTCTGGAGCATATTTAGGTAAGCTATATGTTGCAAAAGAAACAAATGCAGTATCTATTGAAGAGTTAAACTCTGTAGCCTGAGAAAGACTCTTAACACCGGCAGTCTTTTCCATCAAAATACGTGCTTTAACATCTCTTTCTACAAGTGGCTTAATAATATCTTTTACCTCATCAAGAGTTTTAATCCCTTCAGGGCGAGCTTCCGTAAGAACGGCAACTATAACTTTATCTTCAAAATCAAAAACATTTGAAACATCACCAACATTAGTCTCTGAATTAAACATCCATTTAACAACATCGCGAGAGTTTTTCAAACCTAAGATTCCACCAGCTAAATCAGAAATATATTTACTTTTCATAACACCTAATCCCATATTTGCAGATGCAGTATCAAAAGCTTCATAAGTTCTATTTACAGCAGCAAATTTTATTGCTTTACTATAAGCTTCATTAAAAGTTTCCTGAGAGAATACAATTGGTAGGTCTATTTGAGCAACTCTAATCTTTGGTGTATTTTCAAGTTTATCATCAACTCTAATTACACTAAATCCAATAGTTGTTTCCACAACTACTACATCACCAATATTACCATTAATACAAGCATCATTTATTTTAGCTAGCATTGCGCCATCTTTAAACCAACCAAAATCACCTTTAGTTTGAACAGCATTAGGATCATCAGATTTTACCAATAAAGCCTCAAAAGCACCTTTATCCTTACTAATAGCTCCTTTAATACTATCTGCTAAAGCACGGGCTCCTATTTTTGTTCTAGTAATTCCTTTCGCACCGTAAGCACCAGCATAAGATATTAAAATTTGACTTGCTCTCATAGAATCAGGACGCATATCCTTATCCATAATTCTTGCAATATGATAAGCTGTATTTTCTTCCCAAGGGCCTAAAACAGTTCCTACCTCATAAGCAAAAGCAGCTGAATCAATATAAACTGATAAAGAATCTTTAGCTATCCAAATGCTATCATATTTATTGTCACCAATTCGGTTTACAAGATACTGAACATCTCTTTTATCAGCAGATTCTAAATCTTTATAATAATCTTCTATTTGCTGACGCAAATCAACTATATCCTTATTACTTGGACGTACAACCCACGATACATAATCAATCTTACGAGAAGCTATATCCTCTTCATATTCAGTTTTATGTGCATCATAATATTTCTGATAATCCGCATCAGTTACAGTAGCTTCTTCATCAGTAACATTCTTATACGAAACACCAAAGTAAGCTACTTGATTGCTAACACTATTATCATCAAAATCTGCATCTGCAAGAGCTTTTGGCAAGTAGTATGCTTTTACTATAAGGTTATTATACTTAGTTTCCATAAGCACGTCCTTTAAGCCACCCTTGAACAACTCCCATTGACTTTTATACTCTAAAGCTTTACTTCTTTCTTCAGCATTCTCACTATTAACACCTCTTTCTATGAAATCGAAAAAACCTTTTACTTGATCTTGAGCAATCTGCCCATTATAATCTCCTGTAAAAAATCTTACTACTTCTCTGTTTGGAGTTAAGCTATAGATATTACTCATAAACTCATCCATCGAAATTTGAGGCTTCATATTACCTATTGATTGAAGAAGACCAAGTTCTGTCATTTGCTGACGCATAATAACTTCTCTTTTTGTTCTATTCCACTCACTTATAGTTATTACATATGATTCTTCTGTCGTTGGATTTCTTTTATTCCTTTGTACAAACAAATCAGTCTGCTGACTAACCTTTCTATTAAAGTCTTGTACTCCAACTTTTTCTCCATTAATCAGGGCAATTTTATCCTTATCAACATTATTACTTTTTCCTAAGTTTTTAAATAAATCACCTAAAACAAAAGCCGCTAATGCTAAGCCGATTATTGCTAATAATAATCCTGATTTTTCTCTAATTTTTCCTATTGCTGCCATTATCTATTATTTAATATAAGTTGGCAAATGTACGGACAAATTATAAAATTTAAAAATAAAGTTTCAAGAGATATCTACCGAGAGCATCAATAGGTTATAGTGTTGACTTAACGCTTATTAACATTACTACAATATGTGTAACTTTACTGTTTCTACTTTAGCATTACTTGCTTTTATAATTTCAAAGGAGTAATTTTGGAATATTACCACTTCTCCTATTTGCGGAATATTTTCGTGTACGGAGGTAATCAAGCCTCCTAAAGTTTCATATTCCTCAGAAATAGGAAAATCAAAATCATAATTTTCATTCAAATAATCAATTTCTAATCTTGTAGAAAAAACAAAAACTCCCTGTTCAATTTCCTTCTCCATAAGATCTTCCTTATCGAACTCATCTTCTATTTCTCCAAATATTTCTTCCATTAAATCTTCCATAGTTACAATACCTGCAGTGCCCCCAAATTCATCCAAAACCACAGCAATACTGCTATTGCTGCTAATCATTTTATTTAGCATTTTATTAGCGGGCATTGTTTCAGGTATAAAATCAACATTACGTAGTATGGAAGCTATACTATTGGGGCTACGAACAAGGTCGTAGGCATGTACATACCCAATAATATTATCAATATCATTCTCGAAAATAATCATTTTAGAATGCCCCGTTTCTCTATACGCATCTTTAAGCTCACTGATGCTACTACTCTTTTCAATACCCTTTACTTCTGCTCGCGGCTCCATGCACTCACGTATCTTTGTCGTTTTGAAATCTATTGCATTCTGAAAAATTTGCAAATCAGTTTCTATTTCATCATTTTCTGTTACATTTCCTCCTTTAAATTCTTCAATATAATGATCAAAGTCTATGGTAGAAAATTTATATGTTTGATTAGAAATATCTTCTCCAAAAATACTCTTTAGAATAAACTCCGAAATTTTAATAAAGGCCATAACTATTGGCGACATTAAATAGTAAATAATCAGAAGTGGAACACTAAATAACTCCATCATGCGGTTTGCCATTAATCTAAATGTAGCTTTAGGAAAAAACTCCGCAAAAATTAAGATAATAGCTGTTGATATTATTGTATTTATTAATAAGATAATAACATTATTTTGCATAAAATCGGGAAGAATAGCTAAGGTCCTTGGGCTCAAAAACTCTTCCATATACATTCCATATACAACTAAGGAAATATTATTCCCCAATAGTAGCATCGCAATAAATTTCGCATCTCTCAGGTTAAACCATGAAAGTATCTTACCAGCAATTTTATTCCTGCTTTTGTCAAGTTCTATTTTCAGTTTATTAGCCGAAACAAAGGCTATTTCAATGCCTGAAAAAAAGGCTGAAAATATAATACTTACAATAATAATTACTACAATGCTGCTCATAATTCTATTTAATAAGAATCGAAATCACCAAATTCCTCTTCTTCATTAGATTTTTCTTTTTTCTTAGTCTTTTGTTTTTTCGTATTAGATTTCTTTGTTGTATTTGAGGTAGGTTTATCCTCTTTTACTTCATTATCATTATCCGATTCAATATCAAATTCTCCATGAGGATTTATTATTTCATAATCTGTAAAAGTTTCATCAGCAATAAGCCCATCTCCAAAGAGTGTTTTCCCATCTTGAATTACCCTAACTGGCACATCCGTTTGAATAGTTTTTTTATTCTGATCCCAAGTTAGCAGTTCTGTAAATAGCTTATCACCCTTTTTATTTGTTGCTACTACATTAATTCTAGCTTCCATTATCTTCTTATCAACAAAATTGATAGCATATTCTGACCTCAAATCAGATTTCACCTTACTATCATCATCATAAAACACCATATTCATTCCTTTAGGCATTTCAAGATATTCTTCTTCGGTAGGGTATCTATGCACTTCAGGACTATGCATAGTCATAACGTTCTTCCCCGAATCTGTATAATTCATCTCCACATTATATGACGATTCTATAGGTGTTGTTTCGTCCACTGTTAAAGAATTTACCACAGCAATATCATTTTCACAACTAATTGAAATTAATGCAATAATAAGCATATATACAAATTTGATATTTCCCCTAAAAAACAGATTGTTTATCATTTTCTTAAAATAATTTGTGTAAAATTAATCATTTACTTTTTAAATAGATAAAAAAATAGGAATAAATTTCTTTATTCCTATTTATATTTTTATTCATACAATCATTATTCTTATTTTAAGAACCTATTACCTAATAATAATACATATTATCTTGCACGAACTTTAGTGTTTTCATTAATCCAACACTCAACTTTAATATCTTGTCCTTCTTTAAGATTTCTCATAAATAGGTCTTGATTTTCAGGAAAGCTTTTTTTAATAACAGCCATTTTTTTACGAGCTATACTCTTAATTTTCTCATCTTTTGAGATATTTAATGCCTGCATATATTTGTCATACGCCGCCCAATAAGAAATTCTTAATCCTTTAGTAGTACATTTTGCTGCAGAGCTAGTATATAAGTCTCCAATAATAATATATGCCATTCCTTCTGAAGGCTTATACTTAAGAACACTATAAGCTGCAGAGCGAGACGCACCTGACATTCCTCTTGAACGATAAACCTCAGCAAGTAATAAATAAGCTGAGCCTTTTTTCAATGCATTAGAGTCAGAAAGAGTTTTTGTTGCCTCTTCAAGATAAGCTTGCGCTTTAACTACATCGCCTCTACCCAAAGCCATGCTACCCATTGATAGGGCAGATTCTGGTGTTGGTTCGGCAGCATGAACTTTTGCCAAAGCATTAAAATAAGTATCATTAGTATCATTCTTAGTACATCTTCGTGATTCAAAGAATTTTACAATATTCTTTGCCAATTTAAGATCATCAGGATTAGCTTCTAATTTTGGTCCATAAAGTTGTATAAGTTTCTCACAACTTGCAAATTTCTTTACATTCTTCTCTATATTATTAGAAACCTTCTCATAACGTAAATGTTCCTTAGCATTATCAGCATTAAAAATTAAGTTATACTGTATAACATCTTGTATTTCCACATAATTTTCAAGAATTAAATCACGCTCAGCACCAGTTTGCTTAACATAATATATACTTGCAATAAAATAGTAATATAAAGTCAGCTCTTCTGATTGGTTACCCATCATCTCAAAAGATTTTCTGAAAGCTGGATAGTATAACTGAGAACTATCTTTCTCATACTTTAAACAAGCTTGAGCCTTACGACCAAGCAAAATACCTTCAGGAGTTTTTTTATTGTCACCAAAGTATTCTATTCTTTGGTCATAAACCATCATAAGAGTATCGATCCAAGCTTTTTTAAGCTCTGGATTATCTTTATTAACTCCTATATAATAACGAGCTATTCTCTCGCCATGAATATACATATTCAAACTTGCAATTGGAGCTGCATGAAAACAATAAGACCATGATTTTAATGATTGTTCTACTAAACTTTCTTCCTTATATTTACTAGCTTTCCACTGCTTATAAAATTCTCTATATAAACTCAATTCCATTACACACTTAACACTATCAGCACCATACTTGCCTGCCAATTTACTTCTATTAACTTCAAATCTGTTTTGAGTCTCTGTAGTAGAAGTAGTATTTGCATCTTGTGCATTTACACTAAAAAATATCAACATTGCAAAACTTGCAATTACTAATTTCAATTTATTCATAATTTATTGTTTATCTATAAATATTTTGGTCTTCTAAACCATGTGTTTCTAATATTAATACCTAATTTCACTTTGATAAAATCTTGTTCAATAAGGTTGTTACTTGTAGTACCTCTTCTACCAGCTTCAACAGCCAAATCAATATATGAAATCATAAATTTAGTACTCTTAAGCGGAAACCCAACTCCAAAACTTATGCCAATCTCATTTATGTCAGTTTCGTTAATAGTTAAATATGAATTACTATAATTCGCACCAAAGTTCAACGCATAGCTACCAACGTAATACTGGCCACCAACATTATATCTTAAACTATTAGAAAATTCTTTCTCTCCATTTAAAATCTTAAACCTGCTATACTCATCAAATGTAGCATCAAAGGCAAACATCCATTTATCAGTTTTACCAATACTAAAACCACCACCAATTTTTAAAGGAATTACTATACTTCCACTACCATTATCTACTATAAATATTGTGTCTTTAACATATTCAAAGCCATCACCACCACCAGTGTATGTAATTCCAATAGAACTTCCTTTGCCCAATAATGACTGCTCTGGAGAATATACGAAGCCTAATCCTAGAAAATAATCTTCATTTTTTCCAAATTTTGTATCATACTGTATCCCGAAATTAAAATGAAAGGCTCTCAAATCAGTAGTGCTTTTAACCCTATATTTAAATGCTAATGAAATATCTAGAAGTTCACTCTCTTGAGCTAGATTAACTCCACCAAATAAAAATGATGTATTTACACCAACAGATAATCCTTTAAAGATATTAAATGCATTACCCCAGTATACTTCTGTAATACCACCATCACCAATATATCCTAATCTAACATCTCCAATTGAATCAACCTGAGTATAGCTATTAAGGTCATAACCAACTGTAGAATATGGAAGCAGGCCCATACTAGTACGCCACCAACCAGTAATAGGGAATGCTACATTAAAATAATTCATATTAAAATAATTGGAAGTAGTACTTTCATTTGTTGTTCTGGATTCCATAAAAGCACCATCAAAGGCTGCATTGAAAACAAAGCTACCCGTATCAATCTTTGCGTACGAGGCTGGATTAATTGAGCTAATTCTGTATGGGTCTACTACTCCATATGAAGCACCGCCCAATGAAGATTGATACACATTATAACCATGATTTATATCCCCAAGACCAAATCTAGAGTACGAAGACTGCAATTTTACCTGGCCAATAGCTGTAAAAGTTACTAGTAGTAATAAAATACTAACCATCGTAACTACCTTATAATCTGAACTCTTATTCATTAAATTTTAATATTTCGTTTAAGCCTATCAAGACTAAATTTGAAACCGCAAATATGTCACTTTTTAAGTAACTTTCAAAATAAATACTTTCACCACCTGTTATAAAAATTTTCAGGTCGCTATATTCACTTTTATATTCCTCAATAAAAGTATTAATTTCGGCTATTGTACCATTCATAACACCTGATAATATTGATGTTTCAGTATCAAAGCCTATCAGTGCATGAAAATTATTATAATCCACTAACGGTAATTTTGCAGTAAAAGTATGTAAAGATTTAAATCTCAAATATAATCCTGGAGAGATACTTCCTCCTATATATTCTTTCTTTTTATTTACAAAATCAAATTTTATAGCAGTTCCTATATCAATTGATAAAGCATTATACCCTTGACCTAAATACTCAACTGCAACTGCCGCAGCCAATCTATCTTTCCCCAATGTTTGAGGAGATTTGTATTTATTTAAGATTGGCAATGGCGTTTTATCGCTAAGCTCTATAAAATCAAATTCCTTATTTAAGAAATCTACTATTTCAGAAGAGGTATGAATTACTGACGAAAGAATACATGAATCAATATTTGGATATTCCTTAACAAAATTCAGAAGATTACTTCTATTAATACTCTCAAACCTCTGAAAAGAAATCATCTTTTCATCATTAAAAATTGCACATTTCTGGAAAGTATTCCCAAAATCGAGAATTAATCTTATCATCTACTTTATTAATTTGCACAAAAGTAAGTAATATAAGCAATGATAAAATAAAAATATTGTATTTTAAATTATTACAATAGACTGATTTACAGAGATAATAAATTTTGTATTAAAAATTAAATATTTTTTAATGATTAATTGTCCTAACATAGCAAAAAGATATTATCTTTGCAGCCGCTTAACTAGCTATAAGGGATCATAGCTCAGTTGGTAGAGCATCGGACTGAAAATCCGTGTGTCCCTGGTTCAAGTCCAGGTGGTCCCACTTCTGATGACCCAACGAATTATCTTTATTTGTTGGGTTATTTTTTTGCCAAAAAATAGGTATTACACCTAGCTTAATTGGGCATTATTACGTCATCCTTTTCTTATACCTATACTTATTTTTGCTTCAATTGGATTCGATATTATTCCTACCAATTAAAGTTCCTTTTAGTGCTATAAACAATCGCAAAACGATTTGTTTATATCTGCTTAACGCAGTTAATATAATGTTTGTCATACATACTTTACATATCGAATCACTAGTTAATAAACGTAAAAAAGCCAAGTTTAATAACTTGGCTTTTCTAATATATTTTTATTCCATCTAAATATTTATAGAAATAGTTTCTTATCAGGCTCTTCAATAAGACCAGCTTTATTTGATTCTAAGAACAACCTCTGTATTGCCTCCTTACCTCTATCTCCCAAATCAACACTATAATCATTCACATAAAGAGCAATATGCTTATACATTACTTCTTCACTCATTTCTTGAGAATGCTTTCTTATAAAATCTATTCCGCTTTTTGGGTTCTGCATAGCAAACTCAACACTTCGTTTTAGCACCCTATTAACTTTATGAGTTAGATCGTCACTTAAGTCTCTCTTAATAATTATTCCACCTAATGGCGTTGGAGTTCCTGTGGTATTTTCCCAATATTCGCCAATATCTAGAACTTTCTTCAGTCCAATACCTTCGTATGTAAATCTACTCTCATGGATAATAAGTCCAGCATCAACTTTACCATCAATAATTGCTTGCTGAATGTCAGAAAAAAGCATCTCCTTCTTATTTTTATGTTCTGGGAAAGCAAGGGTCATTAATAAATTTGCTGTAGTATTCTTCCCCGGAATGGCTATAACTTTATCCTTAATATCATCCATTGTTACATTACTTTTTGATATAATAAGAGGCCCACAGTTTTCGCCTAGGGCTGCTCCCGAATCAAGAAGAATATATTTATCCAATAAATGAGTATATGCATTAAAACTAATCTTAGTAATATCAAGCTCACCATTAAAAGCTCTTCTATTAAGCTCTTCCACATCTTCTATAATTAAATCAAATTCCAATCCTTCGGTATCAATTTTACCATGAATCATGGCATCAAATATAAAAGTATCGTTGGGACAAGATGAGAATCCTAATGTAAGCTTTGTTATGCCCTCTGTATTATTATTTTCATTCTTTGAAATTGGAGTTTCATCTTTCGCCTTTTCTTCCTCAAAGAATTTTTTCTGACCCAAAACAAGCACCGCAACTCCCACTGATATAGAAGCATCAGCTATATTAAATACTGGCTGAAAAAACTGATAGTAATCTCCTCCAACCCAAGGAATCCACTCAGGATATATACCCGAAAAGAGAGGAAAATAAAACATATCTACAACATTACCATGAAGAAAAGATGCATAACCTCCACTTTCTGGAAACATAGCAGCTATTGTAAACGGACCTGAGGCTTCGAATATCATTCCATAGAAAAGGCTATCGAAAATATTTCCTGCAGCTCCAGCAAGCACCATTGCAATGCTATAAATAAAAACAGGATGTTTTTTTTGCTTTACAATTAGATACAAATAGTATGATATAGCACCAATTGCAACTATCCGAAAAAGGCTAAGAAACACTTTTCCAAAACCTCCGCCTCCAAAAAGCTGCCAACCAAAAGCCATTCCTTTATTTTCCACAAAATGGATATAAAACCAATCACCAAGCATAGGAATAGAATCCCCTAAGGCCATATTTGTCTTTACCCAAATTTTAAGAACTTGGTCCAAAAACAAAATAATAAATACTACTAAAATAGGTTTTTTCACTGAAATTTTATTTTATTCTTTAGCAATAATAATAAGTAAGAAGAGGCTACCAATATATTTCATTATTACTATATATCATGCACCTAAGTTAGTATATCGTATAATCAAATAATAGAAATGACAAAAATGCCGCCAAAAAATAAGCAGCATTTCTTAAACTAAAGTCAATTTATACTAATATTTATATAAAAGTACTATCTTCTATTATTAATTCCATTTTTAGCCTCAATACTTAAAGTAGCATGAGGAACAGAACGAAGACGTTCTTTAGAAATTAACATTCCTGTTTCACGGCATACGCCATAAGTTTTATTCTCTATACGAAGCAATGCGTTCTCAAGATTTTTAATAAACTTTTGCTGACGTGCAGCCATTTGAGCATTCTCTTCTTTTGATCTAACAGAATTACCTTCTTCCAGTACTTTGAAGCTCGGAGCGGTATCTTCAGTACCATTCCCATTATTAGTATAAGCCTCAACCAAAAGAACTAGATTATCCTTTGCTTCTTCTAATTTATGCTCAATAAGTTCCTTAAATTCAATAAGGTCTTCATCAGTATATCTTTCACTTTTTATCTCTTCGTTCATATCTTATAATATTTATATTATTAATCTTATACTTTATTTACATTAACCTTCACTATAATATCGTTTCCTAAATCAAGCTCATTCATATCAATATTACTATCATCTATCCATTCAAAATTTTCTGTTAATGTTTCCGAACAAATATAATCTAAATTATTATCGATTATACTTTGAACTGAATCATTTTTCAATAACTGAATGTTAATTTTGTCTGTAACATCAAACCCACTATCTTTTCTAAGGTTTTGAATACGGTTAATAAACTCTCTTGCGATACCTTCATTTAGCAATTCCTCGCTAATGGAAATATCGAGAGCAACCGTAAGATCGCCTACATTGCTAACAGCCCAGCCAGGGATATCTTTAGTGGTTATTTCAACATCATTATTATCAATAGTCAGTATTTCGCCTTCAATATCAAGAGAGTACACTCCTGTTTTCTCTATTTCTTTAATATCATTAGCTGTAAATTTATTAATAGCTCCAGCAATTTGCTTCATCATTTTACCATATTTAGGACCCAATGTCTTAAAGTTTGGCTTAATTTGCTTCACTAATATATCGCTATCACCTATTAGCAATTCTAGGCTCTTAACATTAACCTCTGAAAGAATAAGTTTCTCAATTTTTCTTATTTGCGACTCCATTTCTTTACTATTAATTGGAATCATAATCTTTTGAAGTGGCTGACGAACACGTATTTTATTAATCTTACGAAGTCCTAAAATCATTGAAGAATAACTTTGAGCCATTTGCATTCGCTCTTCTAATTTCTTATCCACTTCGCCAACATTGGCAGAATACCAATCGGTAAGGTGAATAGATTCAGCAATATTCTTATTTCCAATATTATTCAAATCTTGATACAAACGATCCATAAACATTGGTGCTATTGGCGAACTCAATTGAGCTATTGTAGTCAAAGCACGATATAGAGTTTGATAAGCAGAGATTTTGTCTGTAGAATAATCACCTTTCCAGAAACGACGGCGTGATAAGCGAACGTACCAATTACTTAGGTGAGCATCTACAAAATTTTGTATTGCACGGCCTGCTTTTGTTGGCTCATACTCATCATAAGCTTGTTCAACTGTAGCAATAAGCGTATTCAATTCCGAGAGTATCCATCTATCAAGTTCTGGTCTATCTGCAAAAGCAATATCAGCCTCTTCGTATTTAAAACCATCAATATTTGCATAGAGCGCAAAGAATGAATAAGTATTGTATATAGTGCCAAAGAATTTACGCTGCACCTCAGCAATTCCTCCTGTATCAAATTTAAGATTATCCCATGGTTGAGCATTGGTAATCATATACCAACGTGTGGCATCGGCACCATACTTTTCTATGGTTTCAAAAGGATTAACACCATTACCTAAGCGTTTGGACATTTTATTACCCTTTTTATCAAGAACTAATCCGTTAGAAATAACGTTCTTATAGGCTACCGAGTCAAAAACCATAGTAGCAATAGCATGAAGGGTAAAGAACCAACCACGAGTTTGATCTACTCCTTCGGCAATAAAATCTGCTGGAAATTTCTCTTCAAAAGTATCTTTATTCTCAAATGGATAATG